>JACMMY010000083.1 GCA_014378805.1 Moraxellaceae bacterium | reverse complement strand
GTAATAAATCCAAAACCTTTATCGTCTTTCCACGTTGTTATTTTGCCTACATAACGCATTGCAACTAAATCTCTAAAAATTAATGGAATACCTGTAATCTATCAATCAGGATGTTCGCCACTTGTCTGCTTGTTGGTAATAAAGTATGGACTACAGGGACATATACTTCATCGCTAATCCAGCTGGTACTAATTTCAGAAACAGCAACAATACCGTCGTTAGGTTCATTTGAAAAAGGACTAAATTGACCAGTAATGCCTTTGGTACCAATGATGCTTGTCGTATTGATATTTGTGGACCCGATTGCATTCATGCGCTCATCCGAGGCAAGTAATTGACCGCAATCACCAGTCATTAGTCGATAGAGTCGTTGTTGATTTAACTTCCTTGCAAGGAGCGCAGATTGCGTCGGTGAGCCAAGTAAGAACAAATGTTGAGGCGGGTTAACATTCTGTGGTAAATGACTGAGGGCACTACGGAGTAAGACACCGCCCAGCGAATGACCAATTAGAATGTAGGTTCCAAGTGGAGCAATGTCGATGATTTTTTCTAAAAGACGATTTCGGATGGATTCAAAATCATTCAGCATGGCAGAATAGCCAAATCCGCTCGTTGTATGTCCATCTGCTTTTAGGCGACGAAGAATTGGCATTGCCGAAAGCGGAGTCCGACCCATACCGTGAACAAATAAGACATGCATTATTAGAGTCACCTTCGATTAAAATTTATGAAATTGAATGATTCAATTTATGTGTTTTTACTTCTTCCAAGTAAAAACAATATTAATGTGATCTAAATCTTTGTAGATGCGAAACGGATTCCATTCGATGACGTAGTCTTTAATGAGGAATCCGATGACCATGATCGCCATGACTAAAACACTCCAGCCCCATTGTGGCATCGGCACTTCAAGGTCGATTCCCATGCCGAGTAAAATGACTCCAAAAATAATGCCTGTCATCCCAAATGTAGACTCAGCACACATACATTGCATCTTGCGCTGAAGATCAGGCGAGGTTTTCTTTTGCTGCGAGAGCAACCATAGATCACGAAAAAAACCTTGCAGCATAAGCAGGGCAGATGTATTAATCAAAAGACTACCCATGCTCATTCGATCAGCTAAGGATGATGCAATCAACCAAAAGCCAATACCAATGATTGGAATCAGTGCGAGTTCAATTTTCTCTGCGGTTGTCATCTTTGTCATTATCTGTATTTACCTGACTAAACGAAGGTGTTACTTCGCTTCGTCCACCATTCGTATAGTCTGTTCTTCAACTTCTTGGGCAACTTTCATCAAAACATCATTTTGAGAAAGTGCCGAAAGCATTTGTAGTGGCTTGATCAAACCAATTTTAGTTTGACCTGCCTCAGTAAACACCGAAATACGACAAGGTAACGCCATATTTAAGCGCATATCGGTCGCGAGTACTTTAGCCGCTTGATGGGGGTTGCATACTTCAAAAACCTGACATTGCTCCTGAAACTCAATTCCTTTACTACGCAGAGTTGCACCTAAATCATGCACATAAAGTACGCCAAAACCATTGCGTTTGACTGATGAATCTAAGTCGGCTGAGGCTTGTTCAAACGATTTATCCGAATCAACGATGTAATACATAATTTGCCTCGGTTTTTATAAGCATTAATGAAAAGCGTCAATCACTGTATACCCTACAAACCCCAAAAACAACAAAGGCGAACTTTCGTCCGCCTTTGCTTTATTACATTGACAGTCTATTCATTCAATTAGAATGCAAATTGATCAACATCCATCGCCATCAATGACTCTACGCCTGTGTCAATTGAAGCGACATGGCTTTGAGTACGTGGCAAAATTTTCTTGAAGTAGAACTGTGCAGTTTTTACTTTCGCTTCGTAGAACGCACGTTCAGTCGTGTCGCCTGCCAATTTCTCTAACGATACGCTAACCATGCGTGCCCAGAGATAAGCAAATGTGACATAACCAGAGTAGTACATGTAGTCTACTGCTGCTGCGCCGACTTCTTCTGGGTTTTGCATCGCTTTCATGCCGATACGGGTGGTCAAATCGCCCCATTCTTTGTTCAATGCTGCCAATGGTTGTAGGAACTCAGCCATCGCTGCGTTGCCTTCATTTGCAGCACAGAATTTGTGAATGATTTTAGTGAAGTTACGCAACATTGCGCCTTGAGTTGAAAGCACTTTACGACCTAACAAATCAAGCGCTTGGATCTCTGTGGTGCCTTCGTACAAACATGCGATACGTGTGTCACGAACGATTTGTTCCATGCCCCACTCAGCGATAAAGCCATGACCACCGTACACTTGCACGCCATGTTTTGCAGATTCTGAACCCGTTTCAGTCAAGAATGCTTTTGCAATAGGGGTGAGCAATGACAACATGTCATCAGCCGCTTTACGTTGTTCTGCATCTTCTGAAACTTCGACCACATCCGCAAATTGGGTCAAGAAGTAAACCAACGCACGACCACCTTCAGCAAATGCTTTTTGGGTCAACAGCATGTTACGAACTGCTGGGTGAACGATGATTGGATCAGCTTCTTTGTCGAGTGCTTTAGGGCCAGTCAATGAACGCATCGCTAAACGATCTTTAGCGTAAGTCAGCGCACCTTGGAATGAACCTTCAGACGCAGCCAGACCTTGAACAGCTGTGCCGATACGAGCAACGTTCATAAAGGTGAACATACAGTTCAGACCTTTGTTTTCTGGTCCGATCAGGTAGCCCTTTGCTTGGTCAAACACCATGACGCAAGTTGCGTTGCCGTGGATACCCATTTTGTGTTCAATTGAACCACAAGCGACAGTATTGCGTGAACCAATTGAACCGTCAGCATTCACATTGAACTTCGGTACGATGAAGAGAGAAATCCCTTTAGTTCCTTTTGGTGCGCCTGGTAAACGTGCAAGAACGATATGGATGATGTTGTCTGCCATGTCGTGTTCACCCGCAGAAATAAAGATTTTCTGGCCAGTGATTGCGTAGCTACCATCTGCATTTAGTTCTGCTTTGGTACGAATAATACCGAGGTCAGAACCTGCATGGGATTCGGTCAAGCACATTGTGCCAGTCCATTCGCCAGTAACCAGTTTGCTTAAATAAAGTTCTTGCTGTTCTGGGCTACCATGATGCTCAATGGTACGGACCGCGCCGTGTGATAAGCCTGGGTACATCCCCCATGACCAGTTTGCAGTACCGACCATTTCGCTAACAGTCGTGCCCAGTGAACCAGGTAAGCCTTGTCCGCCATGTTCTACTGGCACTGACAAAGATGGATAGCCGAGTTCAACATATTTTTTATAGGCTTCTTTAAAGCCTTTTGGTGTAGTGACAACGCTATTATCGAAATGACAGCCTTCTTGGTCGCCAGAAAGATTGATTGGAGATAATTCGTTTTCACAGAAATCAGCAGCAGCTTCAATGATGCCATCAATCAAATCACGATTGGTGCCTGCATACGCAGGGAGTGCATCATAATGAGCTTCAAAATTAAGCATTTCATGCATGACAAATTGAATGTCGCGAACGGGGGCTTTGTATTGTGGCATGGTAGATTCCTGCGATTTTTAAATCAAAAAGATTAAATGAGCTTTACGATTGGTAATTTAGCATATTGGCTATTGTTTTTGAGCGTCACTTGGTGTTTTAAGCGTGGGAATGCGTGACTGAATGGTCATGAAAAATATGTAATCGCGAATTAAGTTCAAGAAAATAATCGGTTAAAACGATAGATATTAGTTGAACTTAAACTGATTTTCAGGGATAACCCTTATTGTTACCCTCGTTGATTCTTTTAAAGTGGGCGACCACAAGGACAGCCTCCCACTGGGTTTATTTTTTACGTAACATCATGAATTAACTCGAACAGCTGACACTGACTGCGGCCTTATCATCAGGCATCGGCGCAATATCCTGCGGCGTTTCCCGATCACTTTGACGTGTGAAAGGTGTTGCCAACATATCAAATACACGCGCAACTTCACTGAAGTCACCTGCTTCCGCGCGTTCGATCGCTGTCTGCGCGATATGGTTGCGTAAAACATAAACTGGGTTGGCGGCATCCATCATTGTTTGACGCGCAATTGCGCTCAATCC
>JACMMY010000082.1 GCA_014378805.1 Moraxellaceae bacterium | reverse complement strand
GCTGTGCGGCAATGTCTTTGATTTTCTGCGCAGCTTTGACAGCCAATTTTTTGGTTTCGGTTTTGTCCAAATTAAACACTGTCTCGCGAAACACTGGCGATGTGGCGTTATACACATGAACGATCACGCGCTTTGCACCGCGCACAGACTCCATCGTGCGTTCAATCAAATGATCACGTGCTTGAGTCAACACCTCAATCGTTACATCATCAGGAATCATATTGTTTTCAATCAAACCACGGACAAAATCAAAATCCGTTTGTGATGCCGAAGGAAACGCCACTTCAATTTCTTTAAAACCAATCGCGACTAATGCCTTAAACATCCGCAATTTTTGCTCTGAATTCATCGGCTCAAACAACGCTTGGTTGCCATCACGCAAATCAGTGCTCATCCAAATTGGCGCTTTGGTAATCGTGTTATTCGGCCATGTACGATCAGGCAAATCGACGCGCTGATACGCAGGACGATATTTTTTACTCGGGTCAGTCAACATCATGATATTTACTCCAATGTTTCAATTTTAAATATTTAATTTCTTGATAGTTTTTTATGCTGATACAGTGATCAGTGCATAAAATTAATAAAATTTGGGTGCGATTAAAGTCAGTCTTTAAGCAATACAGAGCAAACTGAATGCATAATAAATCGACAAGACTTAGTATCGAGTAGCTATAAAAATAGCGAGGGGGCGAGGTGTAAAATTATATGCGCGCGACGCGCAGCAGCAGATTCAGGGTAAAAGAGCCTGTTAAAAGAAGGGCAAAAACCGCATGTGTAGATTTCATTATGGGTAGAAAATAAGGGATTTTTGGGGATGGGTCAAGCCTTAATTTCAACAGCTTGACGAGATCTGATCTCAGTATACGTTTCACCGACTACTAATTTTCGTTAAAACTGATTCTTCCCTTCCACCATATCTCATCGGATCTGCGTGATTATTAAAACTGATCACGTAAGATAAACCATGTGCATTACGCTTATAGTATAATGTGACAGGGTAACTCATTTCAGGCCATTTCTCAAAAATACTTCCAATATTTCCTTGATGATGAGATTCCAAAATCTTGGCTTCCGAAATACGAGTTGTACCATCAAACATTTTCATCTCCATTCGAATTGTCATATTCGGACGAAATTCAATCTGAGCACTCTTTGTACCAAGCTGACTTAAGGTAAGGACACGTCCATCTAAGAAAGATACTTTGTACCCACTATAAACATACTTTCCAAATATCGGATTTACTTCCGCTGCATTTACGCTATTAAAAACCAAAAAAAATAATAACGTTGTGTATTTGACCATTTTTTCTAAAGCTTCCTTTTGGATAGAGTTATTTTGGATAACGATATCGTACTAGAATAGTTAACCTTAATCAGACACCCAAAACAACGTCGATTTTTAGCTCAGCCTTTATATAAACACCTAAAATGTCTTCTTCGAACTCATCTCTTTTATTTGAAGACTACTTCACAAGCCTTTAACCTTTCCACCACCATCCGTCGCATTTCATCAGGATCTTTTTGCAATACATCGTCATTCACACGACTTTCTAAATGATTGCGCACTGCAATCTGCAAACGTGACACCCAAAACCGACACGCTGCCATAACTAGATATATTGGCAATGCCTCTTTTTCCTGATCAGTCATTTTACGTACGTTGCTATAGGCACTTACAAAGGCATCGAAGCGTTCATTATCTAAACTCACATCAGGATAATGGGTACAAAAATCATTGATCGTAATCGCAATATCCATCAACCAATCATCATGTGTCACCGTTGTAAAATCCAACAGCGCACTTAAATCATCACCCACAAACAGAGTGTTGTCCCGAAATACATCACCATGAATCAATCCTTGCGGCAAATTCGGATAAAGTTGTTTGACCTCTGCAAATTTCTCAAAAACTTGATCAAGTAACTGTTGATTTTCAAGTGATAAAGACGGTTTTAATTCATCTTTACTCACTTCCCACCACACTTGATTATATTCAGTTTTCTGAGTGTGTTCTTGTGGCAGCGGGTCATGTTCCAAGGCCAAATGCAGTTGCGCCAATGCCGTGCCCATTTTTGATGTTTGCACAACATTCGGGTGCATCGGCGAACTACCTGCCAGACGCGGCGCGAATTGAGCAGGTTTATCAACCAAAGTATGGATGCGCACACCCGAGGAATCTGCCAGAGGTACTGCGACAGTTAAACCATGTGCAAACAAACGGTGCATAAGCCGCGACAATACTTCAGCTTCGGTTTTTGACAACTCTTCAAATAGCGTCAATACCAGCTCTCGCCCATCATTTAAAGTGACGAAATAATTACTATTTTCGATCCCATTTTGGATGGGCGTAATCTGAGAAACGGTTAAATTAAACTGCTGCGCGAAGATTTGTACTGTTTCTAACGTTAAAACCGTGTAGACCGACATAAATAAACTCAGAAATAAAAAATCAATGTCACCAATCAAGTTTTGGTAATATATCCTGCTTTTATCAATCCGCTAACATCTGATTAAAAGCATCCGTTAAATAATTGCGTGTGATTGGACTTTAAATATGCTGGCTAAACGTATTATCCCCTGCCTTGATGTCGACAATGGTCGCGTGGTGAAAGGTGTACAATTTTTGGATATTCGCGATGCTGGCGATCCTGTCGAAGTCGCGCGACGCTATAACGATCAAGGCGCGGATGAGATTACCTTCCTCGACATTACCGCGACGGCTCATGGTCGCGATACGACTTATCGTACCGTGGAACGGATGGCAGAATCGGTATTTGTACCGCTGACTGTGGGCGGTGGTGTGCGTAAAGTCGATGACATTCGCCAACTGCTGAACGCTGGCGCAGATAAAGTTTCGATCAATTCCGCAGCCGTGTTCACACCTGAATTTGTTGGGGAAGCATCATCACGTTTTGGCGCGCAATGTATCGTTGTCGCGATTGATGCCAAAAAAGTGGCTGATGGTAAATGGGAAATTTTTACGCACGGCGGACGCAAACCGACAGGCATTGATGCCGTCGAATGGGCTGTCAAAATGGCAGGACTTGGCGCGGGCGAACTACTCGTCACCAGTATGGACGCAGATGGTACGAAGGCTGGTTATGACATTGGCTTAATGAAAAACATTACGTC
>JACMMY010000081.1 GCA_014378805.1 Moraxellaceae bacterium | reverse complement strand
TTCTTGGGTTAGAGACTGAACGTAATCGACCTGGGCGGGATACACTACTCAATCGCTTGGCTTATATGTTTTTTGTGGAATGTGTCCGTGACTATGTTGAACAATTGCCAGAAGAATCTGAAAGCTGGTTGACCGCACTTCGAGATCCAAGCTTGATGACGGCTCTCAGTGCAATCCACAATCAACCGGCTCATCCTTGGACAGTCGCTGAACTTGCGAGTATTGCATGCATGTCACGTTCAAGCTTTGCTGAACGTTTCACCGACGTCATTGGTCAGCCGCCACTTTCTTATCTGTCATCGCACCGTCTGCGAACTGCAACAAAACACTTAACGCAAAACTATGAAAGTATTGCCCGCATCAGCGAACGCGTAGGCTACTCATCCGAAGCGGCATTTAGCCAAGCCTTTAAACGTCAATACGAGATGTCGCCGAGCCAATACCGCAAAAATAGTAAAGTAAAAGATAGCCAATAATCATTCACAGGTTCGATTTTAGTTTTAAAACACTTAAAAAAAATCTAAATCGGCTCTATGTCAAAATTCCGATCAAATTTGGCTTTCATGATAAATAGTGTATTTCATTAAAGTCTGAAAAAAATCACGGTTTCTGCGCACTTAAAAACGGGTTAAATCAATCGTAAAAAAGTGTCACAAAACACGATTCTCACACGCATTGATTGCCGACTATAGTATAATTGGTGCCACTGAAATCTTCTTAAATACCCCCACGTTTAATAATCGTTTGATTGAGGCTTTGAATGGACGACAACAAAAGTAAAGCGCTAAATGCAGCCTTAGGTCAGATCGAGAAACAATTTGGTAAAAACACCATCATGCGCTTGGGTGATGGTAATGCCATTGCCGCCGTTGAAGCAGTCTCTACAGGTTCACTGGGTCTAGACATCGCGCTCGGAATTGGTGGCTTGCCTAAAGGTCGAATCGTCGAAATCTATGGCCCAGAAAGCTCGGGTAAAACGACTCTGACTCTTCAAGTGATCGCAGAATGTCAAAAAGCGGGTGGAACTGCTGCATTTATCGATGCAGAACATGCGCTTGACCCTGAATACGCACGCAAACTCGGTGTGAACATCGATGACTTGCTCATCTCCCAGCCTGATCATGGCGAACAAGCCCTTGAAATTGCCGACATGCTGGTACGTTCTGGCGCAGTGGACATTATTGTCATCGACTCTGTTGCGGCTCTGACACCCAAAGCTGAAATCGAAGGCGAAATGGGTGACTCACATATGGGTCTGCAAGCACGCCTGATGAGCCAAGCATTGCGTAAGATCACGGGTAATGCCAAGCGTTCAAACTGCATGGTTATTTTCATCAACCAAATTCGTATGAAAATTGGTGTGATGTTTGGTAGCCCAGAAACAACGACTGGCGGTAACGCACTGAAGTTCTACGCATCCGTCCGTTTAGACATTCGTCGCATTGGTCAAATCAAAGAAGGCGATGAAATCGTCGGTTCAGAAACCAAAGTCAAAGTTGTCAAAAACAAAGTTGCGCCACCTTTCCGCGAAGCACTCTTCCAAATCATGTATGGTCAAGGCACCAATCGTCTTGGTGAAATTGTTGATTGGGCGGCGAAAGAAGAAATCGTACAAAAATCGGGTGCTTGGTATGCCTATAATGGCGCTAAGATCGGTCAAGGCAAAAACAATGTGATTCGTTATTTTGAAGAAAATCCAGCCGTAGCTGAAGAAATCGACAAAGAACTGCGTAAACGCTTATTAACCAAGGCTAAACCAGAAACGGCAGAAGCTGAAGCGATGCCAGAAGAATTACTCGACGCTTAATCAGTTAAACATCTAAGCGACCTTCGGGTCGCTTTTTTGTCAGTAAAATCGGCGTTCATCTAAAATAATCAAAGGAATTGCTTGGATGCAATGGAAGCAACGTAAATCCTACTCCGCAAAGCCTCAGCAAAATGATCCAATGACGGATGATTTGCCTAAGACTTTGAATGAACAAAATTCAACGCCAAAACCCCCACCGACTGGCGCGCGATTGCGTGGACTTGCATTTGCCATGCTTGGACGACGAGAGCATTCAGAGCAAGAATTTAAGCGAAAATTGCTCGACCTTGAAGCAGATCCGACAGAAGTTGACGAATTGATCAAAGAGTTCCAAACCAGTCAATACCAAAGCGATCAGCGCATGGCAGATATGATTGTTCGCGCCAATGTACGTAAAGGTCGTGGGCCTATACGCGTCAAACAAACGCTTCGCGAACGTCATGTTTCACCCGAACTGGCACAAGAAAACTTAGAGGATACTAACTGGCTGGCGATGGCAATCGCATTGAGAGTTAAAAAATTTGGCGCTGAACTGCCAATAGAACCCAAAGAAAAAGCACGACAATTAAGGTTTCTTCAATATCGTGGGTTTGATATGCAGACCTGTAGCAAGGCAATTGGAGGTAATGAGATTGAAGATTATTAATAGTCAAAAATGGCTCCTAGTATCACCTTACTAAAAATCGGGCTAACAACGTGTTAACCCGATTTTTTTTTATGAATCGACTCAATAATTCCTAGTCATCATGATGATTCACTTCCAACCACCACCAACTTAGGGATGACTTGGAAAAATCCCGGTTGTACAGATGGAGTAAGTTAAGCCATTCGGTGCAACGGGTCTTAGATCAGGAAGAGCGAAGGTTGTTATGCCATCGCCACCATAGGTCGTCCCCATCAACGAAAATAGAGCGTTATTCTGACTAATTGGAAGTAGTTGGCCATTCGCAGGTACGCCATATGCGTATTGGGGTGCGGCCGACAACAATATTTGACCGATTATACAATCTGGAGGCTGCGTTGCTGTAGTCCCTAGATTGGTATTGGTTCCAAACAGAGTTTGGGTTCCACTAGGACCTGTTGCTCCTGTTGCCCCTTTAATATTGCTAATAATCGTGTAAATACCAGTCGACCGAACATAAATATCCCCAGTCAAATTATTCAGGTAATAATCACCATCTACACCAAGATTGTTTGCTGGAACGCCATTATTGTTCCTCCAAGTGGTGCCATTCATACCGTTAGTTCCGTTGACGCCATTACACACATACGCCGTGGTATTAATTTCATTAGCATCAAGGATATTGTTGGTGTTTAGATCAAGCCCGTAACTCACTATCATGCCACCGTTGGTACAATTCAAACCGACAGGCTCAGACACGATCGCGACAAGCGTATTCAATCCGTTGGTTCCATTTGTTCCGTTAGTTCCAGCAGAACCATTAGTCCCATTCGTGCCACTAGCTCCAGTAGAACCTGTTTCACCCGTCGCACCTTGTGTACCGTTGCAAATATAGTTAGCAGAAGTCACTTCAGTTGAATCAAGAATAGCGTTCTTATTGGCATCCAAACCTACGCTCACTTTCTTGCCGCCCGTGGCACAGTTTCCGCCAGATGGTTCTGTCGTCATTGTCACTAACGCATTTAAACCATTCGAACCCGCCGCACCACTTACGCCATTAGCACCTGTAGCACCTGTAGCACCATTACAAACGTACTGAGTATTACTTACTTCAGTTGAATCCAATATGCCATTTTTATTCGTATCTATCCCAGTCGAGATAGAAACACCACCATCGGCACAAGCACTTACAGGAACCGTTTTATTCACAAGAAACTCAACTTGCGTCCCATCACTTGTCTTAATCGTGCCTGTACTGTTGTTATCACTTCCTCCACAGCCAGTAAGAAGCAAGCTCATACTCAGTAAGGAAAAACTAAATGTGTTTGGTAAATTTAAGTTCATGATAAGTTCCTATAATCATTTTTGTTTAATGTCGTTTTGACCAATTGTTATGAGCATCGGCATACACGACACCTGTCATTTATAGATACATCTCTAACTTTTATAATCTGAATGAATATTATTCTGGGTACTGTATAAAAATGCAGCATATTTTTGTAGCATGTTTTTTGATCAACCGCAACCTATTGCTCGCATTAAAACCCCAGCTCGCGCGTATTCTACTTTCCCTAAAAAGATAAAAAATCCGATAAGAACGCGGTCCTTTTTAAAAATAGAAGTCGAGGCGATCGTGTGTAAATGATGCGAGAAAAAAATATGGAGCGACGCGACTGACCGAAGAAGGAGAAAAAGTGCGGAAAATTTCTTTTTTTTGCAGTATCGCGGAATTAATGGCTCGACGTTTTTAAGGTGGTGATGTGTTGTGAATTAAAGGATTAGAAAACTCGACACCTGTCCTTAAAAAGTATTAAGATCAATGACATTACAGCGACAGCACAAACTAAAAAGCTTTTATAAAACAGAGCGCTTCATTTATAAAAATAGTAAACATCATTCACATAAAATTCACTAACTACGCAATACAATCAAAACTGGAAATTAAAATAAGGAATGATCCAAATGATTCGTGAAGATATTTCTTCCCCAGCTCAATCTACACAGACCTCAACACACGTAAATGCTGAGGGTGGATTAGATCGTCAAATCGATTGGATGCGGATTATTCCTTTTATTTTACTGCACTTGAGTTGTTTGGCAGTTTTCTTTGTTGGTTTTTCTTGGTTTGCTGTCGCGGTGATGATCGCATTCTACTTATTACGAATGTTTGCAATTACCGCTTTTTACCATCGTTATTTTTCTCACAAAGCTTTTAAAACTAGCCGTACAGTCCAATTTATTTTTGCCTTGATTGGCGTGATGAGTACCCAAAATGGGCCTTTATGGTGGGCAGCTCATCATCGTAATCATCATCGTTACGCAGATAAAGCGGGTGATCTTCACTCACCTCGCGATGGTTTTTGGTATAGCCATATGGGGTGGTTTTTAAATAAACAGAACTATGCCACTCAAGAACATTTAGTCAAAGATTGGATTCGTTTTCCTGAATTAAAATGGTTAGATCGTTACAGCGTACTGGTCTCCGTCTTGACCGCAGTGAGCTTCTGGATTGTCGGCAGTGTCTTAGAGCATACCGTGCCCAGTCTAGGAACCAATGGTTTACAGCTTTTAGTTTGGGGCTTTTTAATCTCAACCGTCTTGCTGACACATGTCACCTTAACCATTAATTCATTTGCACATCGTTTTGGTTTTAGAACCTATCTGACTCAAGACGATAGTCGTAATAATTGGTTTCTCGCCATTATTACTTTAGGTGAAGGTTGGCACAACAACCATCATTTTTGTCCTGCCAGTGTGCGTCAGGGCTTTGTTTGGTGGCAAATCGATTTAAGTTTTTATGTCCTCAAGGTGATGTCTTATTTGGGTTTAGTTTGGGATTTAGTCCCAATTCCACCTAAAGCTTTTCGCGCGCAATCAATTCAAAGTATCGCTGCGCAATCGACTTCACAAACATCACCCACAGATTCAATTAAATAAGGCACATGTCATGCGGATTGCAATTATTGGATCAGGAATATCAGGTTTAACCGCTGCATGGTTGCTTCATGAACACCATCAAATCACGATCTTTGAAAAAAATAATTACTTTGGTGGGCATACCGACACGCACCCAGTCACGATTGACGACCAAAAAATGATGGTTGATACAGGATTTATTGTTTTTAATGAACAGAACTATCCCCTGTTTTGCAAAATGCTCAAAGCCCTGAACGTGGAATGGCAAACCAGTGATATGAGTTTTTCGGTCAACAACTTGATCTCAAAGTTAGTCTACAACCCAAGCAATCTTTCAGCACTTCTTCTGAATGCTAAAAATATTTTCAATCCCTCTTTTCGGCGCATGTTTCGTGACTTAAAGCGCTTCTACAATCAGACCAAAGACATCAATATCGATACGATTTCGAATAGCATGACACTAGAGTATTTTCTGTTTGATAACGATTATAGTGATGACTTTAAAAAAGAACACCTCTATCCAATGTGCGGAGCATTGTGGTCAGCAAATACACTCGAAGTCCCTCTCCTCCCTTTAAAATTTGTGCTTGGATTTTTTCAAAACCATAATATGCTACAAATGACAGGACGACCGACATGGTTAACGGTCAAAGGGGGTTCATCGTCTTATATCAATGCGCTAAAAAAACAAATAAAGGCAGAATGGCTTGCAACCAGTGTCATCTCCGTTGATCGTGAGTCAGCTGAAATTCAGATTCGAACTGCGACCGACACATTACCATTTGATCAGGTCATTTTTGCCTGTCATGCAGATCAAGCACTGAAACTGTTGACCCAGCCTTCACCAACAGAAAAAGCAATCTTAGGTGCTTTTCGCTACAGCCAAAACACCATGGTTTTACATAAAGACGCGCGCGTCATGCCTGCCAAAAAATTTAACTGGGCAAGTTGGCAGGTTCGTGTTGCTGCGTCGAGTAACCCAAATGATTTAGTCAATCAGCCAACCTATAGTTTTACTTATTGGATGAATGCTTTACAAAATCTAAAAACCAAAACGCCTTTGCTCGCTACACTGAATCCAAACTGCGCGATTGATCCACGTAAAATACTGGTAACGCGTCATTATGAGCATCCACAGTTCGATATCGCCGCATTAAACGCACAGTCGCAATGGAATCTTGTCAACGGCTTTAATCGCAGTTATTTCTGCGGTGCGTATTGGGGTTGGGGATTCCATGAAGACGGCGCATATAGCGCGCATCGTGTTGCCAATGATTTATTAACTAGCAATCCAAAAGGTTAATGGTCATGCTGCCCATCATCTCATTGGCTCATGCCCAAATTCGCCATCGGCGTTATACGCCGAAAACACACGCGTTTGAGTATCAAATGGGTTATGTATTGGTGGATATTGACCGCATTTCTGAAGCCTGTGGACGCAGTCCATTTTGGTCTTATAACCGATTTAATTTTATCAGCCTCTATGATAAAGACTTACTGGCAAGCGCTCAAAACTCTATTCGTGACTCGCTACGTCATGCTATCCAGCAACAGCTCGGGGAAACAATCAGTGATACCCAACCCATCTACGCACTGACCTTGCCGAGTTATTTAGGTCTGTCATTTAATCCTGTGAGTTTTTATTGGGTGTATGACGCGCATCAACCGACCCTTAAATTTATTGCTGCACATATTACCAATACGCCATGGCATGAACGGTTTTTATATTGTTTTAGCTGCGAGCCATCGGAACAGACTTTTTTATCTCCTCAAAAAGAGGGTCCAAAACATCCGCCTGTTTATCGCTTCTTGTTCGATAAGCAATTCCATGTTTCGCCATTTATGCCGATGCAATTGAAATACGATTGGCGTTTTAAACTCGATCCTACCGATGATCCAAGCCATTCAGCAATCCACATGCAGCTAAAACAACAAGGAAAGCTTGTGTTTGACGCCACCATGCAATTTACATTGCAACCATTACCAACATGGAAACAGCATCTATTTCCGCTGATTTACCCATTGCAAAGCATCAAGATTGTCTGGGCAATTTATTGGCAAGCACTGCGAATTTTCCTGAAAGGGATTCCTTTTTTCTCTCATCCAGCCGTTAGCAAATAATCTCGATAATAGGAGCTAGACATGAACTCTATCCAATCTAAACCAGTTTCAGACAGTCAAATTGACAGTACATACTCGACTACTCACCAAGAAATTCCCTCTTGGCTGAACCATCTGAAAGATCTGCAAGGCGGTGTGATTCATCTCAATGGAGTCGTCAAAGGGACGCTGGGTCAACCGAATATCCTTGTGACAGATCAACTGCATTGCACAATCACTGTGCATGATATGAATTTTTTTCGTCTCATGCTGCAACAAGGCAGTTTAGGTGCAGCTGAATCTTATTTACGTGCTGAATGGGATGTAGATAATTTAGTGATTTTAATTCGAATCATGGTGCGAAATCGTCATCGTCTCGACAAAGTCGATAACGCATTTTTTGCCCGCGTTAGCCAAGCGATGCTCCGCGTCTGGTATGCCAAAAACAAGAACAATAAAGACGGCAGTAAACGCAATATTGCTGCGCATTATGATTTGAGCAATGATTTCTTTAAACTATTTTTAGATAATAATCTCATGTACTCCAGTGCAGTGTTCGAGTCGCCAGATGAGTCACTCGAAGACGCATCAAATCGTAAACTTGCGATTATTTGTGACCGACTGAACTTAAGTGCAAAAGATCATGTCATCGAAATTGGTACAGGTTGGGGTGGTTTTGCTATTTATGCAGCACTGCATTATGGCTGCCGCGTAACGACAACGACCATTTCAAAAGCGCAGTACGATGAAGCCTGTGCTCGAGTCAATGCAGCGGGTTTATCACATAAGATTCACGTCATTATGCAAGACTATCGTGAATTAACGGGTAAATATGACAAATTAGTTTCTATTGAAATGATCGAAGCGGTCGGTCACCAATTCTTATCACAATATTTCAGCACCTGCCAAAACTTGCTCAAACCGAATGGATTGGGACTGATACAAGCGATTACTATCGAAGATACGCGCTATAAAATTGCCCTCAACTCGGTTGATTTTATTAAACGTTATATTTTCCCTGGCAGCTTCATTCCATGTAATTCATTAATGATTAATACTGCGGCAGCGCAAGGCTTGAAGCTTAAACATTTGCAGGATATTGGGCAAAGCTATGCCTTGACACTACATGAATGGCGCAAACGTTTTCATGCAGCAATTCCGCAAGTACTCAATATGGGTTTTGATCAACGTTTTGTGCGGATGTGGGATTTTTATTTGTGTTACTGCGAAGGTGGATTTATCGAAGGGGCGATCAGTGATGTTCACTTGCTCTTTGAAAACAGTATGGCTGCTGAATAAGCACTTCGACAACACTTAAAGACAGACTCATATCATGAATATGCACTCGTTATGGACACTGTTGCTGATTGATCTTGCACTGATGACAGTTGCTCTCATCATTAATCAGGTGACTAAACGCGCGGGAATTGTTGATGCAATGTGGAGCTTTTGCATCCTGATTGCGAGCGTCTATAGCGCAGTTTTTCATGATCAGGGCGATATCTGGACCAGAGTAATGATTGGTGCAATTGGCGTCTTATGGTTTGGGCGCTTGGGGCTGCATTTACTGAAACGTTATCAACATGAAACGCATGAAGATGGACGCTACGCCAACATGCGTCAAGCTTCTGGAAAATTTGAAACGCCCGTTTTCGTTGTTTTTTTTATCTTTCAAGCAGGATTAGCGCTGCTGTTTAGCATCCCCATGTGGTGGCTGACGCAAATTCCAACAGCCAAATGGAGCCCCTTTCATGGCTGGGTTTTACTTTTTGGAGGCGTTTGGTTACTCATCGCACTTTGGGGAGAAACGACGGCCGATCACCAACTTGCACAATTTAGAAAATCCCCAGACAACCGTGGCAAGACAATGCGCAGTGGGCTTTGGGCATATTCGCGTCATCCGAATTATTTTTTTGAGTGGCTACACTGGTTTGTCTATCCATTGATTGGAATTGAGGCTGGTCTTTATGGACTGTGGCTCTACCCCGTTCTCATGTTTTTATTTTTGTATTACGTGACGGGTATTCCTTTTACTGAAAAACAAGCTTTGCTCAGTCGCGGTGAAGATTACCGTCTATATCAACAACAAACCTCTCTCTTCTTTCCACGGAGTCCACGCCGATGAAACAACCACTCTCGATTATGCTTGCAGAAAGCCCATGGCTACCCGATAGCATCGCACGCGCAGGAATTCGTCATCTTTGTCAAAAACGCCTCAAACAAGAACATGTAGACGATGTTGAACGCGCATCTGAGCGGTTCCAACAGGTTTTGGATGACTTAAGAAGTAGTCAATTGGCGATTGAAACCGACAAAGCCAATGAGCAACATTACGAGCTACCTACGGCATTCTTTCAAGCGGTGCTTGGGCCACGATTGAAATATAGCGGTAGTTTCTTTGTTGAAGGTGACGATCTCGCTGCCGCAGAAAACCGGAGTCTACAAATCTACGCTGATCGGGCAAAATTGGCGGATGGTTTACACATCCTTGAGCTGGGTTGTGGTTGGGGTTCTTTTACCTTATGGATGGCAGAACACTTTCCAAATGCCACAATTACCGCTGTATCAAACTCCAATTCACAGCGCGTTCATATCATGGCGCAAGCAAAAGCCAAAGGCTTTAACAATGTGAATGTGATTACCCAAGACGTCAATCAATTGACCTTTGACGAGGCAAGATTTGATCGCGTGGTTTCAGTTGAAATGTTTGAGCATGTACGCAACTATTCCCAACTTTTTAAGAATATTGCATTTTGGTTAAAAACCGATGGTTTATTGTGGTGTCATATTTTTTGCCATCGCTTTTTGCAATATCCATTTGAAGTACAAGATGATGATGATTGGATGTCGGCACACTTTTTTACGGGTGGCTTGATGCCTGCCATCAGTACATTTAGCCACTTTCAGGATGATTTAAAGCTTGAACAAGAATGGCAATGGTCAGGACAGCATTATGAAAAAACAGCGAATGCATGGCTTGAAAATATGGATCAGCAGCAACAACAACTGAAGCCGATTTTTGAACAAATCTATGGCAATGACGCACGGATTTGGTGGCAACGCTGGCGATTATTTTTTATGGCGTGTGCCGAGTTATTTGGCTATGAACAAGGCAATCAATGGCTCATTGGGCATTACCGATTTATAAAACGGTCAGTAAATCCCATGTAATCATAAGTACACTGCGACACTCGGGGCATAAAGTAACTTATGCCCCGATTCCTTCAAATGAATATCAGTAAATGTCAGGGTGGATCAGTTGAAGCAAAGAGTCAAATTAACTCGATCATCACAAAGTAAACATCCGCTGTCGATGATGTTTAGTCGGTATTATTGGCTACAATTTGGACTCATTGCAATTGCTGTGATTTTAGGATTAGCGTTCAGTGGCATGATCACTAAGCAACTGTTACTAAAAACAGCCATGGAGCAAGAAGCTGCACATTATTGGATGCGCTATGATAGAGACCACAATGCGTCTCTGCCTGACACCAAGAACCTCTATGGTTATCGCTGGCAAACGACTCCACCAGATCTCTTAAAAAAATTTCAATTAGAACTAGGCGTTCATCGTCTCGTTATTGATGGTAATGATCGCGTGACGATGTATGATGAACATGATGGTTATATTAAAAATA
>JACMMY010000080.1 GCA_014378805.1 Moraxellaceae bacterium | reverse complement strand
TTTGTCGGTGAACGGTAAAAATCCAATCGCGTCGAGGTTAGCGCCTCTGAGTCGGATGTTGCCATTGAGCGTGCCTGCAGGTAAGGTATTTGCGCTAAAACCAAATTGTCCTAAATCGAAATAACCACCTTCAAGTGCAAAGTATTGATTGAATTGATAGCCACCGAATGCTTTATAAGAAAAGTCGTATTCGTCATCGGAGATGGAAGTGGTTGCAAAACCTTGCTTTTGTAGCCCACCAATAATTCTTTCATGATCAATAATTGATCGTGATTGACCAATATTTGCACCGATGTACCAACCCGTATTATCTGCCTGTACATAAGGACTGGCGATGCTAACGAGTACTACCAAGCCAAGTGTCCCTGAGGCTTTGACTAATTTCATGTTTTTCTCCAAAGTATTCATTTTTGTATGTATTGATTGAATAAATATTTGCGGTATTCATGAGTAATGTGACTTTTCACAATGACCCATCCCTAGAGATAGATCATTGTGGCACATGATTTTCTTTAAATGATTACGGCGCAGGCACGTTGATGACGGTATTCACCATCGTCACTGATGCACCTAAAGATAATGCTCTGCCATTCAACGTCACGACAGCGACATTACCCGCAGTAGAAATAACCACTCCTGCTTGGGAAATGATGGTTCCGACCATCGTGCCACCACCGCCTGCATTGATCGTTGCAGCACTACCAACTTGCCAAAAAACGTTCTTTGCTTGGGCGCCATTTGCAAGAACGATGCTGGCTGGAGCTGCTGCTCCAGGGCCACCAACAGTAAGCGTAGTTGCCATCTGAAATACCCAGACAGCATTGGCATCGCCTTGAGCATCTAGTGTGAGATTTCCACCTTGGATCATGTATGAACCTGAAGCTGACGGATAAACGCCTGGTGTGATGGTTAATCCAGCGAGATTTGCACCTGGATTAGCACCAACCGGAGGCATTAGTGTCAAAGCCAAATAAGCAGCGTTTGCATCGAGGAGTGCTTGCTGAGCTGCTGCAAAAGTGACGGCAGTTCCTTCATTTGGACATGCAACCGTTGGTGGTGGCGCAGCCGTATCGATTGAGCCATTGACCAAGCCTTGATTCAGC
This sequence comes from Moraxellaceae bacterium, assembly GCA_014378805.1. Lineage (GTDB taxonomy): Bacteria > Pseudomonadota > Gammaproteobacteria > Pseudomonadales > Moraxellaceae > Aquirhabdus. The sequence continues at coordinate 7,026 of JACMMY010000080.1, read as the reverse complement.
GGAGTTTCAGTGTAGGTACAGCCCACGCCTAGATCGTGGAATCCAGTTACTGCGGTAGAAACAGCCGTTGTTCCGATGTCGCCATTAATGACCGTCAGTGTTCCTTGATTGGTCATACCTGCACTACCACCAAATGTGCCATATGAAGCGGCAGATCCAAGTGATATCGGCGAAGGTACAACACAAGAAACGACTTTAAAGTTCCAGCTGTAATCACTCAGCATCGTATCCGCAGGAATCGCAAGATCTTTAACGCCAGAGTTACCACTTTTTAGTTTTGCGGTATAAGTTACACCGACGGTCAGTGGTGTAAGTGGCGTAAATGTCGCGATACGACCTGTGCCGCTATCCAACACTACCGATGATGCGGTGACTGGAACCAAAGCAGGATTCATCACCGAAAAGGTTGCTGTGTTGATCGTTGCAGGATCCATTCGTAAGCCATTTGGCACACTGAATGTTGAGTTGATGCTTGCATTCGGACACACGTTAAGGGTATTCGCAGCGGGTTTAGTGGAAAGCACAGTGACGTGAGATACAGGAATGGCTGCTGAAGTGTTAAATTTCCATACATAATTACTTGCAGCTGGTAAAGGTGCTGTATTGCCACCTAATGCATTACCCGCTAGATCAGTAGCGGCGCTAGTAATCGTCGCCGTATACGCGCTTCCTGCCGTGAGAGCTGCAGCTGGCAAAAATACCGCAGTTTTACTGCCCACTGAATAGCTAACGCTTCCTGTAGGTGCGACACAGGGAGCAGTACAAGACAGCGTAAAGGTTGATGTGTTAATCGTCGCTGGCGCCATATCTTTTGTGAACACAGCGGTAATGGCTGTATTTGCTGCCACACCTGTCGTTGGTCCAGGGTTTGTCGTTGCTGGTACTGTAATGGTTACCGCAGGTCGTGTCACACTCGGTGTCAGACCTGTTTTAAATTTCCATACGTAAGGGCTCACAAGAGTAAGGCCAGTCGCAATACTTTGTACGCCAGTAATCGTACCGGTATAAAGTGTGTTTGGGGTTAAACTTGTTTCGGGCGCCAGCGTATATGTGCCAATTTGATTCGTGCTGTTTAGTGCGACTGTTCCCGTTGGGCTGATACACGGCGCTGCGCACGTGACAACAAAGCTTGCTGTTCCAGTAATAGGACTAATCGGCTCACTGAACGCAGCGGTAATGATCGTATTGTTAAAAGGAACGCCTGTTGCATTGTTGACAGGGGCAACGGCAGTTACAGTTGGGGGTATCAAAACAGGTACTGGTAGGGGAACAACTGGTGGGAGTGGTACAGTAACATTGTCTACGCCCAGAATTTTAGACTGTCCTTCGCTACCGCCTCCACATCCAGTCATCAGAAAGCTAAGAGATAAAGCGATTCCTGAAAATATTTTTTTATTTCCTATAAAATTGTTCATTTTTTTCCCCATATTGCAGCAAGTCAGTAAACATCAGCTAAATTGTAAAAATATTTTAACAATATTGTCAGTATTGTTTACTTATCGTTTGCTTTTATCTGTTCGCTAGCACACTTATGCAAACTTAAAAGTGTTTAATAGTGTCGATGTGGGATACAGAGGGTTAATGTAAGAAATAGATTAAATTACAACGATTTAAGTAAAGATGATGTGGCGTTATTTTTTAATCGTCGTATGTCGATTGATATGTTTTTCTTGATAGATGAATAATAGTCTTAATCAAATCTTTACAAAACTCATTAGCGTACCAGTTTTGTGTTGTATGAATGAACGTTTGAGCTGGGTCACGCCAAAAGCATTGTAGGATAGGTGAATCGCATTATTAATGTGCTGATGATTTTTCAACCTAATTTAATGAGATTCGTGATGAATATTTTGATGGTTCTTAGGTCACATGAGAAACTCTGGAACACCGATTAGAAAACAGAATCTTGGTGATAGGAATTTGCAGCGCCTTATTAAATATTTAAAGACGCAGGAGCTAAATCGTCCATCGTCTTTAAAAGGACGACAACAGCCTTTAGATCCAAAAAGCGTTGATGCTTCATCTCAAATGGTTCCTTTTTGGTCAAAGGAAAGCAGGTTATAGGTTTCAGTAATACCGAAGAAGATGTCGCTGTTTTGACCGAGATAGTTCCATTTTTAGTTGTAGATATGCTAAAAAAAGGTGCGTATTGATTGCGAGGTTATTCTTGATTGCCCAATTCTCCGATCACGTCTACAATTCGCACATTAAATTTTGAAGTCGTTTCGCCCAAATGCACATTGGCCCGTATGAACTCCGCAACAACTTGATCGTCGCTCCCATGGCAGGCGTGACCGATCGTCCATTTCGGCAACTTTGTAAGCATTTCGGTGCAGGCCATGCGGTCAGTGAAATGATCTCCGCTGATAAATCATTACACGCGAGCAAGAAGTCACTACGCCGTGCTGATTTCACAGGTGAGCTTGCGCCGATTTCTGTACAAATCGCAGGCTCTGATCCGAAGATGCTTGCCGAAGCCGCGCGTTACCAAGTGGCAAATGGTGCGCAGATTGTCGATATCAACATGGGTTGCCCGGTGAAAAAAGTCTGCAATAAATTGGCTGGCTCGGCGCTGTTACAAGATGAAGCGTTAGTCGGTGAGATTTTAGATGCGGTGGTGAATGCAGTTGACGTGCCTGTCACATTAAAAACACGCCTTGGCTTTATTAACGGTGCAGAGAATATTCATCGCATTGCAGAACGTGCGCAAAAAGCGGGGATTGCAGCATTGGCGATTCACGGGCGGACGCGTGAGGACATGTACTTAGGGCAAGCGCGTTATGCTTTAATTCGTGAAGTGAAAAAAGATTTAACGATTCCGATCATTGCAAATGGTGATATTGATAGCCCAGAAAAAGCCGCTTATGTGCTGCGTGAGACGGGTGCAGATGCGATTATGATTGGTCGCGCCGCGCAAGGTCGTCCGTGGATTTTTCGCGAGATTGCACATTATTTGGAAACGGGTGAGTTGTTGCCATTGCCCGAAGTTATTGAGATTAAAGAAGTCTTGCTGGGTCATTTAGACGACTTGTATCAATTCTATGGTGAATACTCAGGTTGTCGTATCGCACGTAAACATATTGCGTGGTACACCAAAGGTTTACATGCGAGTAATGAGTTTCGCCAAGCGATGTATGCCGTCGAATCAACTGCTGAGCAGGCGGAAGTGACGAGACAGTATTTTGATCATTTGTTGCAGCGTAGTGAACGATTGGTTTATGAGCGTGATGTGATGAATGAAGAGGTTTTGGTTTAACGACGAAAGTCAAAAGCAAATCCTCCCTAAGCCTCCCTTTGCAAATGGAGGTTGGGAGGGATTTTTCTTTTGACTTTATCTAATTTTCAATAATTCCCACCCCAAGGATTCCCCATGTCCAACCTAACCCTAGAACAGCAAACTCAACTCGAAGCAGCAGCGTTTCGCCGTCTCATGAATCATTTGCAAACGCATACCGAAGTACAAAATATTGACCTGATGAATATCGGGGGATTTTGCCGGAACTGCTTGTCGAAGTGGATGCGTGAGGAAGCAGAAAAGCAGGGTATTGCGCTGACTGATCCTGAAGCGCGCCAGCATGTATATGGCATGCCGTATGAAGAATGGAAAACCAAATATCAAAAATAAGATTCATTGTTACTAAAATGCCTGTGAATTAACCAGTACACATTTCATCTAAAAATGGTGACATTCACAGGCAAAACACGACTTTTTTTGCTAGAATACACATCTCGAAAAATTTCGTCCCTATTTGCCTCAATGAGTGGGCCTGAATTAAGGAATTATCCGTGACCGAATCGACTTTTCAACCAACAAATACCGTTGCGTTAACCCAAGACCACTGGGGACGCTGGAAGAATCGCGAAGAAATCGCGGAACGCATGATTTCTATGATCGGTAAGCTGTACCGCGAGCACGACGTGGTTGCGACAGTGTATGGTCGTTCATTGATCAACACCTCAGTGATTCAGATTCTGAAAGAACATCGCCGCGTTCGTATGATTGCAGGTGATTTGTCTGTTGTGGATACCATGCCAGTTTTAGAGGCACTTGCTGCTTCAGCAAACTTGTCATCATGTGAAGTCGATTTAGGCAAGATTGCGCGAGAATCAGCGGATACCAATGTTGCTGTTGAAGAGTTGCTGAAACAAGCACTCGCAACATTGCCTGCAAGTGCAGAAAACCCAGAACAAAAAGATGTTGTTCTTTACGGTTTCGGTCGTATTGGTCGTATTGTTGCACGTTTGATTATTGAACAAGCTGGTCTCGGTCGTGGTTTGCGTTTACGCGCAATCGTTGTGCGTAAATCATCAGAAAATGATTTGCAAAAACGTGCGTCATTGCTCCGTCGTGATTCTGTGCATGGTCCATTCCAAGGCACGATCGCAGTGGATGAAGAAAACGAAGCGATCATCGCAAACGGTAACTACATCAAAGTGATCTACGCGAAAAGCCCATCAGAAGTGGATTACACAATTCACGGGATCAAAGATGCGTTGTTGATCGACAACACAGGTATTTGGCGTGATGCGGATAGCTTGTCGGTTCATTTAGCTTGTAAAGGCATCAAACGTGTCATTCTGACTGCACCAAGCAAAGGCGAAATGAAGAACGTTGTTTACGGTGTGAACCACACTGACATTTTGGATTCTGATCCAATCATCAGTGCGGCAAGTTGTACAACCAATGCGATCACCCCAGTTCTGAAGGTGATCCATGATAAGTTTGTCGTGTTGAATGGTCACGTAGAAACTGTGCATTCATTCACCAATGACCAAAACCTCACTGATAACTATCACAAAGCAGATCGTCGCGGTCGTGCTGCAACGTTGAACATGGTTATTACTGAAACTGGCGCAGCAAAAGCGGTTGCGAAAGCATTGCCAGCGCTGAAAGGTAAATTGACTGGTAACTCAGTTCGTGTACCAACACCAAACGTATCACTTGCGATTTTGAATTTGACTTTGGCGACTGAAACAACGCGTGAAGAAGTGAACGAATTCATGCGTCAGATTTCTGTGTACTCAAATCTGCAAGGTCAGATTGATTATACAAATTCATCTGAAGTGGTTTCTTCTGACTTTATCGGTTCACGCTCTGCGGGTGTGTTCGATGCGCAAGCAACCATCGTCAGTGGCAACCATGCAACATTATATGTTTGGTATGACAATGAAGTTGGCTATAGCTGCCAAGTTCTGCGTATTGCTGAACAAATGGCTGGTATCAACTATCCACATTTGCCAGTTGAAAAAGTCACTGCTTAATTGTTGATGATGTGAATGATTTGTAGTGAAAAGGCCGACATGAATATGTCGGTTTTTTTTATGGAATTTTATGAGTAATATTAAAGTCTACTAGTACATTGAGCGGAGTCGAAATGTGCGTTTTCTGAGCCGAGGGAGGTGTATATGCTCACTTCGACTCCGCTCAGTGATCTTCACTTTTTGATTCGAAATTAAAATGAGGAGTTTAGTCGATTGACAGAAGTGCACTTGCGCCATAGAAATGATTTGATGAGAATAAAAGAATTGAATGGAGCTAATTAATGTTAATCGTCTGCCCAAACTGCATGGCTAAAAACCGCGTACCAGATGAACGTGTACAAGACAACCCAACCTGTGGGAAGTGTCAGCAAGCGCTTTTACCGACACACCCAATTGAACTCAATGATCAAAATTTCTTTCAGTATGTGCAAAATACGGAGTTACCAATCGTCGTTGATTTTTGGGCGGAGTGGTGTGGACCATGTAAAGCAATGGCGCCTCACTTTAGCCAAGCTGCGAAGAATGCACCGCAGTATCGTTTTGTCAAAGTGAATACTGAACTAGCACAAAAGATCAGTGCGCAATTTAATATTCGGAGTATTCCGACGATTGCAGTGTTTAAAAATGGCAAGGAAATTGCGCGTCAAGCTGGCGCAATGCAAGCACCTCAATTACTGGCTTGGTTGGGGCAAGTGGCTTAGTCAATGATGGACAGTCGCATCGTCGGCTTTCACCAAGATATAGAAAGCCATTGGGTCGCAGAATTGGAGTGCGGTCACTTTCAACATGTACGGCATAATCCGCCATGGATGAATCGCCTTTGGGTCATTACGCCAGAAGGTCGAAATGCGAAAATCGGTGTGAAATTGAGCTGTACGAAATGTGATGCGGGGGCGCCTATAGATCGAATGTAGATTATCAATCTACATTCGATCTGATTAGTTTTATCAAGGAAGTGTATGAAGCGAAGAGTTACAATCGTTTGAATCGTTCTATAGCATCGATGCAATTTTCAAGATCGGCAACTAAAGCCATTCGCACATGATTCATGCCAGGGTTAATGCCATGCGCTTCACGCGATAAGTAGCGACCGGGTAATACGGTGATATTCTGCTCTGCATACAAACGCTGAGCAAATGCTTCATCATCCTCAACAGGCAACCAGAAATAAAAACCTGCATCGGGTTTTTTAAAGGCGAATTTATTGCCTAATTCATTGACGAATAAATCGAATTTCTGACGATACAATACTCGATTTTGTTCAACGTGCGCTTCATCTGACCATGCTGCGGTTGAGGCGAGTTGATGTTGTACAGGCATTGCTGAACCGTGATAGGTGCGATAGAGCAAATACGGCGCAAGAAGTTTTGCGTCTCCTGCAATAAATCCAGAGCGCAATCCCGGCAAGTTTGAACGTTTCGAGAGTGAGTGAAAGACCACGCAATTATGGTAATCATGACGACCCATTGTCGCGCAGACTTCCAGTAAACCGACTGGTGCTACATCGAAATACAATTCGGAATAACATTCATCAGAAGCGATGGTAAAACCATATTGGTCAGACAGCTCAATCAGTTTTTTGAGTTTCTCCGCAGGCATCACGGCACCTGTTGGATTGCCCGGTGAACAGATGAAAACCAATTGGGTGTTTGCCCAAACCGACTCAGGAATCGCATCCCAATCACCGAGATAATTGTTATCCGCTGTGCAATTGACAAAATAAGGCGTTGCACCTGCGAGAAAAGCCGCACCTTCATAAATTTG
>JACMMY010000079.1 GCA_014378805.1 Moraxellaceae bacterium | reverse complement strand
GTCTGTATGATTTCAAAGCAGATGTACTTCCCGAAGACAAGCTCAACTACATTAAATCTTTACAGCAACAAGGTCGCATCGTCGCGATGGCGGGTGATGGTGTCAATGATGCGCCTGCGCTGGCACAAGCAGATGTCGGGATTGCAATGGGGACAGGAACTGACGTCGCGATGAATAGTGCACGTATTGTACTGGTGAAAGGAGATTTAAGAGGCATTGTCAAGGCACGCTTATTAAGCCAAAAAACAATGAATAATATTCGTCAAAACCTATTTTTTGCATTCATTTATAACTTCATCGGCATCCCTGTGGCGGCAGGTATTCTATTCCCTTGGTTTGGAATTTTGCTAAGTCCAATGATTGCAAGTGCCGCTATGAGTCTCAGCTCGGCATCCGTCATTGCCAATGCATTAAGATTAAAGAAATTAGTTTTATAGTTTTTTAAGAAAAAAGTATCATTGAACGATAAGCTACGAAAAAAGTCAGAGAAAAGGGAAAGATTATGCAAATAAAAACTAAAGATTTTTGTGTTGCAGAAGGCAGTCTGGTTGATCTCAAAAAATGGGCAACGAAAACTGATCCAATCTATAACTCCAAGAAGCAATATGAAAACATTCTGGAAGAACATGTTAAACAGCTGAGCGCTATGCAAGAACTTCTTTATGCTTCTCACAATCATGCTGTACTACTGATCTTTCAAGCCATGGATGCCGCCGGAAAAGATGGTGCGATTCGCCACGTGATGTCTGGTGTGAATCCACAAGGGTGTCAGGTATTCAGCTTTAAGCATCCCAGCGTAGCAGAATTAGAGCATGACTTTCTTTGGCGTACAACGCGTGATTTACCTGAGCGAGGAAAAATAGGTATTTTCAATCGATCTTATTATGAGGAAGTGCTAATCGTCCGTGTGCATCCTGAAATTCTTCAAAGTGAAGGTTTGCTAGATCCAAGCAAGTCTGTTCAAGATTTTTGGCAAAACCGCTATCACTCAATCAATAATTTAGAAAAACACCTCCGTTGTAATCGAACTCGAATCGTTAAGTTCTTTCTTCACATCTCTAAGGATGAGCAACGAAAACGTTTTTTGGCACGTATAGATGAACCAGAAAAAAATTGGAAATTTAGCACGGCCGATATTGCGGAGCGCGGTTTCTGGGATCGTTATATGCAAGCCTACCAAGAATGCATGAGTGCAACCAGTACGACTGATTCACCATGGTACATCGTACCTGCCGATGACAAAGAAAACGCCCGACTGATTGTCTCTCAAATTGTGCTTGATACATTTCAAGAACTCAATATGTCGTATCCAAAAGCAAGCCCAGAACGATTGCAAGAGTTGCAAGAAATTCGAAAACAACTGGTGGAATAATCGTCGCTACAAAATGATGAATTAATTTAGGAGCATTTATATCTCATCACTTATTTTTTTATAATACTTTTAGCCAACATTGCCAATAGATAAATCACCCATCTACATCCATGAATCAAGATATAAAACGATAGAAATATATCCTTATAACCTCAATATATTGACATAAATCAATATCCAGTTTTCAACAGAGATTATTATTAAACTAGGGGATCATTCGTATGAAATATTGCCAGAGAATTCGACGTTTAACGATGAAATAGGTCAAATCATTCATGGTTAGCATAAGTGTATGTATTCATGTTAAATCTATCCAATTACTTATTCAAAAACGCCCAATCTACTCAACATATAATTGTATTGGCAGTAATCAGCCTGTTCATAAAGGTAACGCATGATGTATTTTTCTAGAACCCTATTTGTGATATTGCTGACTTGTGGGTTTCATACACAAGGATGGACAGAAGTCACACCAACAAGCAGCCTGCTTCGCGAGTCGTTGCAACCAAAACTCGAAGAAAATGCTGACTTAAAAAAAATTAATGTTGCGGATGTTCCAGCGGCGGTGGCAACATTTTACGCCGAACGTAATTGGGCTCCTGTTTGGGACAATGCCCGTTTTGCGGTGCTGATACAGCAGATTGAATCCTTAAACAACGATGGTTTAGATCCCGAAGATTATAATCTGACAACATTGCGGATACTCGAAACAGTAGACGCCGATCCAAAACATCAAGTAGAGCGTGAAGAGCTAGCTACTCGCTCCTATTTATTAGCATTGGTTCATCTCTTTCATGGCAAAGTAGACCCAGTGAAGCTGGATGATCACTGGAATTTTGATATGAGCGAAATAGATCGAGACTCAGGTCTTAGGCTTGCAAGAGAGGCGGTTGAACAGAATAAAATCGAAGGCATCTTTCAACGCGCGCGTCCGTCACTGACCTATTACAAGGTTTTAAAAAATACTTTGGCTAATCTACGCAAAATAGAAAAAAATGGCGGATGGTCTGTGATTCCAGCAGGACCCGTTCTGAAACTTGGTATGCAGGATGCACGTCTACCATTGCTCGGTAAACGTTTACAGATTGCAGGTTTACTTGAAGCAAACTATAAATCTTCATTAATCTATGATCAAACGATGGTACAAGCGGTTAAGCGATTTCAAAAAGAAAGTTATCAAGAGGCTGACGGTGTCGTCGGGCCAAGTACTTTACGGAAACTAAATACACCAATTGACCATCAAATCAGTCAGGTTCGCGCCAATCTTGAACGTCTGCGCTGGTTCCACAACGAATACAAAAATGATTATGTTCTCGTCGATCTTGCGGGTTACCGTATTTTTTATATTCAGGACGGCAAACCCGTCTGGAAATCTCGTGTTCAAATCGGCAAAGCTTATCGCCAAACACCGATATTCAAATCTGAGATCACTTACATCACACTCAATCCAACGTGGACAGTCCCACCGACGATCTTAAAAGAAGATGCCTTACCTGCAATTCGGCGCAGTCATTCTTATTTAACTCGAAATCATATTCGAGTTCTGGACAACAATGGAAAAGAAATTGCAGCAAACGCCGTCAATTGGAGTCAACCTGGCAATATCACACTTCGACAAGATGCGGGTGCGGGTAACTCACTTGGACAGCTTGTTCTACGTTTTCCAAATTCCTATTCCGTATACATGCATGACACCCCACATCAAGCCATGTTTGGCGCCAATCAAAGGGCATTTAGTTCGGGATGTATTCGAGTAGAAAGAATTCAGGAGCTGGCTGTACTACTTCTCAATGATACTGAAAAATGGAATCGTACAGCGTTGGATACTGAGTTATCAAAGAACAAAACCCGTAATGTCACGTTATCGAAAAAAGTGCCTATCCTCTTAGCTTACTGGACTGTCGATGTCGGCAATGATGGACGTGTCTCATTCAAGCCTGATGTCTACGAGCAGGATGCAAAAGTCATTAAAGCGCTGGATGATCATCACATATCGAAGCAATAACACTCCAGTTATTGAAGCACTCAAAAAATACGAGTGCATCCATAAAGATGAATTTTTGAAGTATTTCTTGTGAATCAAAAGTCGCTCATTATTCAACAATTACGCATTTAACTTATTATAAATACGTAATGAGCAGTGATAGCATAATGCTCAATTTTAATTCACCGTCCTTTCCCATGCATCACGTGCTGCTGGCTTGGCTTGCTCCCAGCTTAATTGTGATTCGGCTTTTGAACTCTCCCACTTTGCACGTAAATCTTTTTCATGATGATCGAATTTATCAGCTTGCTGTGCTGCTACTCGGCCTTCATAACCAAGTTGATACGCAGGATAATAATCACGATCATATTCAAAATTTGGCTCATAGTAAGGTCTTTTTAAATATTGCTCACGCCAATACGTTTCTTCTTTTGTCGGATCAATCAACTCGCCAGCAGAATGGCTTACCAAACCATCCGCAACAGTGCCAATCACCACACCAACCACAGCATCAATGGGTCCAACAACTGAACCGATCACACCACCGACAATGCCCCCCACTCGTTGCACCAATACCTGTGCCAATTGGAGGTGAACCAACTGTACCTGATAGAGGGTCAGCATTTTAATCAGATTTAGCCTGATCCGACATTTTTTGGATGACGTGACGATCCATATCTTCAGGATGAATATTAGTCATTTTATTTACTCCAAAATGATCAAACAGCTTCTAGCAAATAATAATAAAGTTAAATATAAATTAT
>JACMMY010000078.1 GCA_014378805.1 Moraxellaceae bacterium | reverse complement strand
TCAAGTTTATGATCATCCATAGATATTACACTCTAATCATTATATTTATCTGCATTCAACTTTCAGTACAGATTATCCGCATTCTGGGCATTGGGCAACCCGATATTCTGACTAAAAGGTTGTACTTGACTTAAAACAAGTATGATATTGAGGATTAAAATCCTTCGTTTTGAAGGTTAATAGTCAATCAAAAAAGACTAAACCGCTTCAAAAGTCTTAATTTCGATCCTATTGCGTCCACTATGCTTGGCCAAATACAACGCTTCATCCGCTGTTTTAATCAAGGTATGTGATTCAATCGTATGTCCATTGACACTCACTAATCCAAAACTAGCGGTGACTTTAATCAAGCTGTGATTGTCGGAGAGTATTTCGGCTTCGGACAGTTTAACTCGGCAACGTTCAATGATTTTTTGAGCTTCAAGTGGGTCGGCTCCAGGTAATACAATGACAAATTCTTCGCCACCATAGCGACCTAACGCATCAATCTCTCGAATATTATGCTTTAAAACCTTAGCCGCTGTTTTTAACACCAGATCACCCGTCGGATGCCCCCAGACGTCATTCACTTTTTTGAAATGATCAAGGTCAAGAATGACCATGGAAAGCGATGTTTTGGTGCGTTCAGCACGCGCAACTTCACGGTCTAAGATACTGAGAATACTCATTCGATTATGGATGCCTGTTAATGCATCCGTACGACTCATATGGCGAATTTTATCTTCACGTTCCCGCCACCACATCAGCATCTGATCAGCCATTAAAATAATCAGAATAAAAAAGGGCGCGGCAAAGAAAAAGACACTATTCATCCAGAATAAAATACTGGCATGGTCAATCGCTGGAACCATCACGGGCGCATACGGAATGAATCCGTATGCGGTCGCATAACTGAGTCCGAGCAGGACAATCAGCGCAGTAATCGTGGCGCCCCAAACTGCTTTGCGGTCGAGGAGGATGAAGCCAAAAACGGGTGCGCCGAGCAATACTAAGCCCGCACAAAAAGAGGCTGTTCCGATGGTGTAGCTCATTGCGACCAAGGTCAGTGAAAAAAAGTGCAATGTGAGATGTTGAAAAAACAAGCCATCAGGGTTTTTTTTGCGCAGATAAAGACCGAGGAATAGTGTGATTGCGCCCATGATCATAAACGCGATTTCAATTTTCATCACTTCTATAGTCAGGTATACATTGACCAATCGCTCACGATCAGGTCGGCTCAATACATATAGTGACCAAAGGAGATATTGTCCATAGATAGGAATGATCATGACCAATAAAATTAGCCCCTTATCAACAGAGCTCCATTCTAGTGCGGCAGATAAATGGTTACGCAAGGTTCTGATTTTCTGTATTTGACGTTCCATGGTTCTCTTGTCCTGCACGAACTACCTGTTCGTTGAGCTATTTTTATCAACTCTTAATCGTCGATGGCGTGATAAGCAACAGCATAGTAACCTAAATGATCTGATTTATTCACAAAAAAACCTAAGCAGATTTTTTTCGACTACAAAAAACAACCCACCCTAAAATACGCACTTTTTAAATTCGCTTATTCACTAAATTTCATTAAATTATTTTAACTCGCCATACGAACCAGTTCGTCTATATTGACTTCATCAATTTGCTCAGATGGAATGAACTCGTGCGCATAATCTAACCATAAGCGACTATTTAAAAAGTAGATAAATAGCCCGCTATCTAGATGATTTTCTTTACTCATTTTCGCCATGATCGCGAGTGATTCTGAGATAGTCTTGGCAGATTTATATGGACGATCCGTCGCAGTTAAAGCCTCAAAGACATCGGCAACAGCCAGTACGCGCTCCTCAATGGACATCTGCGAACCATGTAGCCGTCTCGGATACCCATTGCCATCCATACGTTCATGATGGTTGGTCGCCAGATCTGGAATCCGCTGTAAATGCTTAGGCCAAGGTAATTTGGTCAGCATGATCAGGGTTTGCACAATATGATTATTGATCGCAAAACGATCTTCATTGGTCAGCGTGCCACGTCTAACGTTGAGGTTATAAATCTCTCCGTTATTTCTTTGGTATGGTGGTAATTGCATATCAAAGCCATAAATATTTCGCGGATCATCTTTTTCTACAACTGGCTTTTGTGCCTCATCCCATGGAACGAGATGCTCTAGCTTGTCTGCCAGTAATGGTTCACGCACAGGTAAGGCGTTGGTTGGTGGCAGTAAAGTTGTGTCATATCGTGCCAGTTCTAGCGCGGATAAACCAAGAGTATCGTCAAAATACCTTAGCCATGTCTGCTGTGAGATCTTTTCTAGACGTGCAATAGCATCATCACTTAGAAATTCACTTCCAATATTACATTGCGCTACGAAGGCGAAGTCATCCTCTAATTGAGCATATTGCGCATCACGCTTAGCTTCTGCAATAGCGAGGTCTGTGCCAGCCAGTTGTGCATCAAGCGATGCAATTTGTGCATCACGCCGAAGGACTTCAAACCGAGTGCGAATTTCGTGTATGCGATTATAAATCGTTTCCAGTTTTGTGGCTTTATCAATGATATGCTCTGGAGAAGTTATTTTGCCGCAGTCATGCAGCCATGCCGCCAGTCGAAAAGCTTCTCGATCATCATTGATGCATTGAAAGTCAGCATAACGACCTTCGGTATCATCCGATAATTGATCCACGAACATCATCGCCAGCTTCGGCACACGTCGGCAATGTCCGCCAGTATGCGCACTTTTGATATCAATCGCATCGGCGAGAACAAGAATGAACGCATCCAATAAGGCTTTCTGCGATTCAATCAACTGTCTGGTTTCGATAGGAATCGCAAGCATTCCCGTCAAACGCTCGCTGAAAATCAAAAAATCCCGAGATCGATGTTCTTGATCACCTGCATGCTTGAGGATGACGTGCCCCAGAACGTCACCCTGTCTTCCACGGATAGCAAAATTTTGGCAAGTTGCACTTTTATCCAAATGTAGATCTGGCTCAAGATGAAGTTGTGTCGAAATCGCATCAATATCACTTTGCTGACCACAGGAAGCAGTTTTGTTCCAACGTTTGTCTTCTTGGTGATACAGATAAACCGCGCCACTGTCGCAGCGAGCCGCTTCAACGAATAGTTTCAGTACTTGGTCAAGCATCGTTTCGATATGAGGTTCGGCTTGCAAGACCTGACTAATTTTCAATAAGGCTTCCATGGTTCGACCCACATCATCTGTGACATCTGTGAGCTGATAGGCCTCATAAAGCATGGTAAAGTCTGGTGCCAGTCGGCTAAAGTCGAAATTAGACATTTGTCTGACGCGTTGAATGTGCTGCTCAATGACTTGACCAATCCGATGTCCTAGCCATGCCCCAAACGCCAGTAACAACAGCCCCAAACCAATCGCAATTAAAATCATCTGAAGGCTATGGGCATACAAATCTTTTAAGAGTTCTTTGGTTGGTGTCGCAATTAACAGTTGCAAGCCTAAATCCCGATATTCTGACAGGACGATGCGGCGACCGAGCCAATCTTGATCATCACTTCGATAGGACAACACTTGGTGATCTGGGTGAAGCAGCCATAAGCGCAACAATGCAGCATTTCCCAAAGTGTGTACTGTGGATAACTGTAACGTAGATGATGTTGCTGTAGATTCTTTGGTCGAAGAGGATGTATTGGCGGCAATGATTTCACCGTGGCTATCAACAAGGGCAATTTGGCTATTAGGCGTAATACTCAGCTTCTGCAAAGCTTCTTTGATTCCGACCAAGGGGATATCCATCGCAACGACAGAGTGCGGATTACTTCCACGCATTGATAAGGTGATCCCCATGATCGGCGCATCAGCATAAAGATAGGGTTTTGAAATTGCCAAGTCTTTTGAGTTGAGCGCATTGCCATACCAAGGCCGTTGTCGAGGGTCATACTCATAGCTTGGATCAGGGCGCTGCTCAAGGAGATTCAAGTGACGATCATAAAAAAATATTTGATGAGCGCGTTGTTTACCGTCTTGACCAAGCGCGGTGCGAACCGCGAAGGATGCGCGTGCTGGCGCATGATAACTTTTGCGGATTTTGGCTTGGTTTAGCGGGCTAACTAAAAAATAATCACCATTATCATAGCCAATAAAGACTGCAGTCATAATGGGATTGGCGCGCAAATCTGTTGCAAACACGCGTAAGCGTTTTAAACGTTCTGCGAGGGAAGTGGCATCAACAATGGGGTCAAGTGCTAATACACGGAGTAATGCTTCGGCAGGACCAACAATGTGTTGCACCCGTTGTTCGGTGATTTGACTAGTCATCTCCGCTTTGCTTGCAGCAGCGTTGAGCAGTAATGTGCGCGTGCCAATCCAATTGACGCTAATGAGTGTTACAGCAGTCAATGTGATCGCAACGATCATCATGACAGACATGACAACACGAATACGCCATCTACGTTTTAACCAATGCATAATCCTTTGCATATATCGTCCCATTGTCATTCTTTTGTGGGTGACATATGCAATTTAGCAGTATTAGAACAGGCTTAAAAGGACTATTTTTTGTGCGATGCTTGAGTTGTTTTTTTGGGTTAATGTGAAGTGTTTTGAACTAAAAATAGGATTTTGAGATGTGGATCAAATTTTCGGTCAATTAAATAAAAAAAAGCCCTTCATGATTGATATTTTATATTTGAAATCAAAATACTAATCAATAAAAAGGGCTTTTCTTAATACGACAAATCTAAACCAAACTTAGGTTTGTCTTCACACATAACGACTTATGCAAATGCAGTGAAATAACCTTCGTCAAAGCCCATGATCACATCAGACCCTGATTCAATGATTTTTGCGCGTGCATCAAGTTCAGGCAACATGCGTGTGACAAAGAAACGAGCGAGGTCGAGTTTGTTCTTGTAGAACGCACCTTCTTTTTTGCTCGCCGCTTCAACAATCATTGCATACATGTACGCATAGCTAGTGAGACCAAACGCATGTAGATAATCTACCGCTGCCGCATTGGGTTCACTTGCATTCACTTGAGCGCGTTCAACAACGTGTGTGGTTAGTGCTTCTAAGGTATCCGCAGATTTAAGCACCGCAGCTTTCATCCAGTCGGTTTGCATCGTTGCTGCAAATTCACGAATTTCTGCGAGATAAGTTGCAACGAACTTACCGCCATTTTTGGTGACTTTACGACCGATCAAGTCAGCTGCTTGGATACCGTTGGTGCCTTCGTAGATTTGAGCAATACGCAAATCACGAACGAACTGTTCCATACCCCATTCACGGATATAACCATGTCCACCAAAGACCATTTGTGCATCGATACAACCATCAAAAGATTTGTCGGTTAAGAAAGCTTTAGCCACTGGCGTGAGGAGTGCTACACGTTCGTCAGCTTTTGCTTTGGTGGTGTCATCGCTAAATTTGGTCATGTCAAGTTGCTGAGCAACGTACATCGCAAAGCAACGTGCTGCTTCGTTATGTGCTTTGGTTTTAAGCAACATACGGCGTACATCTGGATGAACTAAGATGCTGTCTGCTGGTTTTTCTGGAGATTTAACACCCGTTGCGCTACGACCTTGTAGACGGTCAGTTGCGTATTGAGCAGCGTTTTGGTAGCTGACTTCTGATGCACCGAGACCTTGAATACCCATCGATAAACGTTCGTAGTTCATCATGATGAACATTGCAGCGAGACCTTCGTTTTCTTTACCCACGATGAAGCCTTTTGCACCATCAAAGTTCATCACGCAAGTTGCCGATGCTTTAATACCCATTTTGTGTTCGATTGAACCTGCGCCAACGTGATTACGTTCGCCCACTGAACCATCAGTATTCAACAGGAACTTCGGTACGATGAACAATGAAATGCCACGTGAGCCAGCAGGTGCGTCAGGTGTTTTAGCCAATACGAGATGGATAATATTTTCAGCGAGATCATGGTCTCCACCCGTAATAAAAATCTTATTACCCGTAATCGCATAGCTACCATCTGCATTTTGCACAGCTTTGGTTTTCATGATACCGAGGTCGGTACCTGCATGTGATTCGGTCAAGCACATGGTGCCAGCCCATTCGCCGCTATAGATTTTTGGCAAATACTGTTCTTTTTGTTCTTGTGATGCGTATGAGTTCAGCGCCATACCTGCACCAACTGAGAGTAGCGGGTAAAGCATAAAAGCTGGGTTTGCAGAGAAAATCATTTCGTCGGTCATGACTGAAACCATTTTTGGCATGCCTTGACCGCCCCATTCTTCATCCGCGCCAAGTCCGACCCAACCATCGTTTGCGTACGCTTTGAACGCTTCTTTGAAGCCTTTTGGTGTGGTGACTACGCCGTTTTCGATTTTTGCGCCTTCTTCATCGCCAGTGCGGTTCAATGGCACGAGTACGTCTTGGCTGAATTTAGCCATTCCTTCTAAAATCTGGTTTACCGTTTCGCTGTCAATATGTGCGAGTTCAGGGGTAGCTTGCCAGAACGCATCAGCTTTAAAAACGTCATTTAGAATAAAACGCATGTCTTGTAGGGGAGCGGTATAGATTGGCATGGGGCACCTGCATTGAATTGAAGTGACAAAAAGTGACGGACTGAACGAGGTATCCATCATTGATCTATTTTGAGTAGTTGTATTGTAGCAAAAACTAGGGGCTGTAGTGATTTATGGAATGACTGAGTAGTTTGATCGGATTGAATAAAATTAAACCTGCCTAAAAACCGATAACACGTCGGAAAAATTCAAAATGACCTTGTGTCAGTAGCCACCCAAACGCACCACAATTCAATGTCACCGTCATCCAGAAAACTGTCTGAAACTCTTGTTTTTTTGATTTGTGCCGTAGCTTTTTTTGAGCAAGTAACGCGCCAAGCCATCCACCCATTAAACTCATGATGTGTAAGGTACTTTCTTGAGTTCGCCATTGATTGTTCTGTGCCGCTGATTTATCAAAGGCATAAGTAATAAATGTAATCACACCTAAAAGGATGTAAGCACACACGACGGATAAAGGAAGTTTACCGAGGAATAATAGTGCTAATAAAACAATGCAATATGTCATTGCAAATATTTGACTAAAACCAATCTTTGCGTCTCTAGACGGCTTAGTTTTGTCTTTTTCATGGGCGTAACGTACATTCGTCGCATTAGCGCGATGTTGTTCATCTAATTTAATGTCAAAGGTCAACGAGTCGCCTTCGG
>JACMMY010000077.1 GCA_014378805.1 Moraxellaceae bacterium | reverse complement strand
TGATCCTTGATATGAGTTTCTCTATTGAGAAATAACATACAAATCACTGCTATGTCCATGAAAATGCTAGACGACTCCCATAATCACAACAAACAGACAAGACTCAAAATCACCCTACAACGCATTTAGGGTGATCATGTTTTCTATCGGTAATATTAAAGTACTAATTAAATAAACTTATCTGATATTTTTCCCGAAAGCTTCATCGTGCTTTTATCGATGCAACGATAAAATACTTCTGAAAAAACAATCGTTAAAAAAACCACCACAATACAGCTCGAGACAGCTGATAAGGCATAACCCCATTGCTGTTCAAACAAAAATTGAAACATTGGTAATCCAATTAAATACAAAATCAGTAGATGATTTAAATAAGCGGCAAAGGAAATCTTACCCAGAAAAATGGTCACACGATTGCTAAATGTGTCAGCCAATCTGGTATTCCACATAATCGCGATGACAATCAATGGACCTGCTAAAAAATTAAGAATTTCATAGGTTTGATCACCCAACACATCTTGGAAAATCTGATATGAGGCACTGGTGTTGTGGACACCAGCAAAATACAAACCAAGCACTAAACAAATCAATGCAGGCACAGTCGCAAGTTTTTGCTTATGGAAATAAAATAACGCACCGATCAAAAATGCGGCATAGCCCAAATAGTCAACATTTAAACATAAGATGATCGTTGTAATCGGAATAAGCCATCCAAATATCGGCTTCTTAACACGTAAATAGAGTAGAAAAAATAGACCAAATGAGCCAAGTAGCTCGATTCTCATCGTCCATAACACCCAGTTGTAATCGCTATAACCCAAGAAAAATGAACGAATACTACCATCAAATCCAGCCGCGACAAAAGAACCTAATAGCTCAATGCAACGCGTCCACAGCGTGCCGTATTGATGAATATCGCCCAATAAAAACGCCGTCAGTCCTTGATCGAATAGATGTGGCACATGACCAATTTCTCGCCCCCAACTCGTCACATGCTCTATCGGTGGCTGATAAAAACTAAATGCCGCCCACAACAAAATACAAGACGCTAAAGCAGGCAACATTAAGCGTGGATAACGTTTGATACTCATTGCTTTAATTTTTTTGATTGGATCGCGACTATTGGCAATGGTGTAAGTTAAAACATAACCGCTTAATACAAAAAAGATATAAACCGCTGCCGTACCTGAATACCAAAACGCAAACGGCGAATTATGCATCATTAATTCTAAGTTTGTCGTCGTGGTTTGTTCATCAAAAAAATGATGCATCGAAGGAAAAAAAGTTAATGATAAATGTGAAAACACCACAAAAAGGCAAGCAACACCTCGGATGGCTTCAGCGGATTCAAGCTTTTCTTTTATCATAACAACCGTTCACTTAAATTAATATAATCAACAAAAAAATATACTTACCAACACTAGCTACTACCTTTTGTACAAGAAAGAATAGTATTCCACTAGTGCTGTTGTGAAAATCAATCATCAAAGTTTTTCAGATTGTAAGTATATATGGCGATGCTTAAAAACCTACAGATGATTCGTAATTCTTACTCGACATAAACCATAGTACTTTTAACAATTTTAGGCTCGATGAAAAATAATCATTTCCAATTAATTATTAGCATCAAATTAGGCAATAGTTTTGATGAAGAAACCATTAAAAATGTATTATTCAACCATTTAATCCTTTAGATTTAGCAAAGAAAATCTTATGAATATCTTCACAAATTACACCTCCTTCACTGAACCGCTAGATCCAAATTGGCATTCTTCGTGCTATATTATTTACACTAATTAAAATGACCGGCGAAAAGACATCGATCGTCGAATTCGCAACAAAAACTGGAGTTTAATAATGCGCGCACTGGGTCCAATTGATTTAATATTTCTAACACTAGAAAGCAGAAGGCAACCGATGCACGTCGGTGGATTATTCCTCTTTAAACTTCCAGAAAACGCGCCTTCTGATTTTGTTTGGCAACTCGTGCAAAAAATCCGTGCATCAAACGAACAACCGATTCAACCGTTTAACCAAGTTTTAAGTGGTTTCTTTTGGGATCGTGATGTTGAATTTGATATTGATCAACATTTTAGGCATATTTCACTTCCTAAACCAGGACGTATTCGTGAGTTATTGACTTACGTTTCACAAGAGCACTCCGCACTCCTCGACCGAGCAAAACCACTGTGGGAATGCCATGTCATCGAGGGAATCGAAGGGGATCGTTTTGCGATGTATATGAAGATGCACCATGCTTTGACCGATGGTGTGGGTGGTATGAAACTCGTTCAGCGCGCTCTATCAACCGATCCTTTAGATGATAACGTTACGCCATTGTGGGCGGTTAAGAGTGCACGCCATAAAAAAGCGGGTATTACACTGAGTAAAACGACTCAATTTTTAAACAGTGTCGCGAAACAAATTCAAATCGCACCCAATGTCACACGTGAAGTGTATACCTCGATTACCCAACGCAAAAATCCGAATTATGTGTCGGTCTTTCAAGCCCCACGCAGCATTATCAACCAACCTGTTTCTGCATCACGTCGATTTGCAGCACAATCCTACGACTTAGCGCGCTTGCGAGTGATTGCTAAAAAGCTGACAACTTATGTAGGTGATAAAGTCACGCTGAATGACATCATTTTGGCTATTTGTTCAGGTGCAATGCGCGCTTATCTAAGCAACCAGAATGCATTACCCGCGAAGCCATTGATCGCCATGGTGCCGATTTCTTTAAGACAAGAAGGCGATGATAGCGGAAATGCGATTGCAATGATTCTTGCCAATCTAGCAACCCATTTAAGTGATCCATTAGATCGACTCATCACTATTCGCAACAGCGTTCTTAACTCAAAAGATCGTATGAGTCGAATGACGCCAGAAGAAATTCTGAACTATACGGGGATTGTTTTTTCGCTTGCAGGCTTAAATCTAGTCACAGGTATTGCGCCAAAACTACAAGCATTTAATATTGTGATTTCTAACGTGCCTGGTCCAAAAGAAACACTCTATTGGAATGGCGCAATGTTAGATGCACTCTACCCTGTTTCTATCGTGATGGATGGTCAAGCAACCAACATTACCTTAACCAGCTATCGCGATAAATTAGAAGTCGGCATTATCGCTTGTCGTAAAACATTGCCAAGTATTCAAAGTCTTTTAGGTCTTTTAGAATATGAAATTGTCATTTTAGAGCGCCTCACAGCGGATATCCCGCTTGACGATTCAACGATGAATCACTGAATATAAAATAGGTGCGCATAATCGTAAATGAATTGCAAATAACGCAGCAATTGTTGTTTTTTTTTGCTATTATGCGCGCCAAGCTACAACTGCCAGGAATCCCCTAATGAGAGCTGATATTCATCCAGACTACCGTCCGGTACTGTTTCACGATACAACTGCTGATAAATTCTTTTTGATCGGTTCAACCGTCAAAACTGGAAAAACCCATACTCATACTGATGGCCAAACCTATCCATATGTTTCTTTGGATATTTCAAGCGCATCGCATCCATTCTACACTGGCGAAACTCGTCAGATGAAGACTGAAGGCCGCGTCGCTAGCTTTAACAAACGCTTTGGTCGTTTTGGTAAAAAAGCTACTGATGGTGCAGAAGATACTACCGCTGCTGAATAATCGAATGTGCTGCAATGCAGCCTAAGTAGATTTAAAAAACTGGATCGCTCAATTGAGGATCCAGTTTTTTTTGCTGCTTTTAAACGTCAAATATTATTTATCTTTCAAAACAAATGTGACTTTCATATTGACACGGTATTCACTAATCTTACCGTCTTTAACAACGACTTTTTGATCTTTAATCCACGCACCGGTGACATCAGATAAAGAATCTGCTGTACGGCTAATACCTTTTTCAACTGCATCTTCAAAGCTTTTGCTGCTGGTTGAAATGACTTCAAGTACTTTTGCTACGCTCATGATCGTCTTCCTGTTATTACATTGATCGAATTAAGATCATAGTACTAATGAGCGGATACACATTTGCAAGATTGTGACTCTACTGTGTTAAAGATGTACTAAACCAAAATATCTAATAAAAAAAAACCTTGAGCATTTACATGCATAAAATTCCCGACATCGGTATGTAGCTCACGTACTCACCCTTCTCTACTGTCATCCCCGTTTCTATAATTGCAAAACCATCCGCCCAACTTGCCGACATCAGCGCGCCACTACTTTGATTCGGATGTTGAATCAATTGTCCGTCAACCAACTGCACGCGCAGATACTCACGCCGTCCCTGCGGCTTCTTTCGGATAAACCCAGCAGGCACTTTAACGCTTTGAGGTAAAAGCCTCGTGCGTTGTCCTTGCAAAGCTTTTAGATATGGCATAACCACAATTAAAAAAGTCACCCAAACTGACTGAGGATTTCCTGGTAAGCCAATCATAGGAACATGTTGACCTAAATGTGAAACTACTTCGCCCCAAACTAGCGGCTTGCCCGGTTTAATCGCAATTTTCCAATTTTCAATTCGACCGATTTGAGTCAATACATCTTTTAAATGATCTGCATCACCAACCGAAGCGCCACCAGTCGTTAAAATTAAATCACTATCTGTTGAAGCTAATGATAAAAGTTCTTTTAGTTTTTCAGGTTGATCAGGCACTTGTACAGCACGGATCATTTGTACATGTAACATTTTCAGTAATGCGGTGAGTAAAGGCGTATTGCTATTATAAATCTGCCCACCGATCAAAGGCTTTCCTGCTTCAACCAACTCATCACCTGTAGCGATTACACTCACACGTAATTGGCGGTGTACTGATACTTGTACGATCCCGATACTTGCCAATAAACCAATTTCTGCCGCACCTAACCGTGTTCCGCTTGGGAAAACCATCGCACCTTTTGCAATATCTTGGCTTGCTCTACGAATATTTTCATGGGCTTGGGGTTGTACATTAACCACAATCGTCGAAATATCATCAGATTCATTACATGTAACGTTTTCTTGCATAATGACAGTATTTGCACCCTTTGGAATCGGCGCACCTGTCAGAATTCTTACAGCGGTATTTAGTTTAAGATCGCCTGAACGCTGCCCTGCTGGACTAACGCCACTCACGGGAAACATCTTATTTTGTAAATCTGGTTGCCAATTTAAGGCATAGCCATCCATGGCGCTATTGTCGAATGGCGGTACATCTACTAATGAAATGATCGGCGCAGATAATACTCGTCCTAAAGCATCGCCCAGCAGACAAGTCTCTGATTCAGGTGATACTTGATAAGCGTCTTCGATGAGACGGCTAATGAGCTGATCGACGGGTAACAACGATGAGGATTGTGTTTGCATACAAAAATTTGTGCTATAAAACTCAAGTATAGCGAGATTGCGACACGTTTATGAATGAAGTTTTTATAAACTGAAGATTTAAAATCTTCTTTTTATTCTTTGCTCAACTACGCAATGCGTAGTGAGCGGACAATAAGTGCGTAAATGACAACTTGCTGATTGATTTAGACTAGCGTGAATAGATCAAACTGGCAGCAAAAGCCTACTTAGCTTATGCCGCAGCTTGATTACAGCAACGTTTTTTTAATGATGCAAAGGCATTTAGGATCATAGTTTCTGTGATCTCAATTTCACGACCTTGTTCATCAACGAGATGGCATACACCATAAGCCTGCAAATGAGCCATGCCAAGTTGGGCGTTATTGTTCGAACTTGATTGAACTGACTGTTGCATGATGTTCTCCTAATACTTTTGAAAAAACTTAAATCAGTCTTTTTGCTTCAAAGTCAGTATAGGAGAGATTAATAAAAGTACACCATATTTTCGCGTCGAACCTGTAACAGACTATAATAGTTGATAATAATTCCCAACTAAACTAGATCAAAAAACCACATCAAAGTACACTTTTAAAATATTAAACTAAAACAATATCATACTGTTCTTGCGTATAAAGACTTTCAGCCTGAAACTTGATCATACGTTCGATAAAATGTTCTAAATCAGCGACTGCAGCTGCTTCTGACGATAATAATTTATCAATAATCGCAATACTTGCAACAACTGTGTAGCCGCTTGGCGCTTGGTAAGCACGTGCATAACGCATGATTTCACGGAAGATTTCATAGCAAATCGTATCTGCTGACTTTACATAACCGCGACCATGACAGGTTGGACACATTTCGCACAATAAATGCTCTAATGATTCACGCGTACGTTTGCGTGTCATTTCGACTAAACCTAATTCAGAGACTTGAGTGATCTTAGTTTTTGCATGATCGCGCTCTAACATCTTTTCCAGCGCCGCAAGTACATCCGCTTTATGTGCTTCTTCTTGCATGTCGATAAAATCGATAATAATAATGCCGCCCAAATTACGCAGACGCAATTGACGGGCTATGACGTGAGTGGCTTCGAGATTGGTTTTAAAGACGATGTCTTCAAGATTACGACCACTGACGAATGATCCCGTGTTTACATCGATTGTGGTCATCGCTTCGGTTTGATCGATCATCAAGTAACCACCTGACTTCAAATCAACCCGTGTTTGCAAGGCACGCTGTAGATCCTCCTCGACATTATGCAAGTCAAATAGAGGCTTTTCACCGGGATAATGACTGATACGATCCGCAACCACAGGAACAAATTCTTTAGAAAAATCAACAATTTTACTAAATGCTTCACGCGAATCGACATAAATTTTAGCAGTTTCTTCGCTCGCTAAATCCCGAATAATGCGTTCAGCTAATGGCAACTCCGCATAGATAAGCGCTGTTGTTGCACTCGTTCTGCGTTCTTGTACATGCTTCCATAATTGCGCAAGATAATGCATATCTCGCTCTATATCAGCCTCAATCACCCCTTCTGCTGCAGTACGAACAATAATCCCACCGGGTAAATCAGACTTTTGTTGAATCGCTTCAATCATACCCTTTAAGCGATCACGCTCTTCACTTTGCTCAATACGTTGACTGACTCCGATATGTTGACCATAAGGCATTAATACAAGATAACGTGAAGGAATAGACAAGTCAGTCGTTAAGCGTGCGCCCTTGCTACCAAGCATGTCTTTCATGACTTGTACAGTGATTTGCTGGCCCGCATGAAGAAGATCAAAGATATTCGGAATTGGTAGATTACGCGGCCAGACCATATCATTGACGTGCAAAAACGCCGTTCGACTTAAGCCTATCTCAATGAACGCCGCCTGCATCCCAGGTAACACCCGTACCACTTTACCGTTGTAAATATTACCTACAAGATCACGGCGCGTTGTACGCTCAACAAATAGCTCCTGCGCACTACCATTTTCAATGAGTGCAACACGGCATTCCATTGGTGTAACATTAATGAGAATTTCTTCAGTCATCACTTATTCTTACCTAATTTTATGACCCAATTCTGGATTAATAGACATCATATACTGGAAATAGCAACAAAAATATAAAAAAATTAATATCAATTAGATAGTTATATTTTTTAGTATTACGCGATAACAGCCGTCAGTAATGCAAGCGTTTCAACTAAGGGTAATCCAACCACATTACTGTAACTCCCTTGAATACGCGGAATAAAAGCAGCGCCAAGCCCTTGAATGGCATAACCTCCCGCCTTTCCAATCGGTTCGCCACTATCCCAATAGCTTTGCATTTGTGCTGCGTTGAGTCGTAAAAAATCCACATCAGTCGTCACAATCACAGTCTGTATTTGACCTAAGTATGCGACAGCAACACCTGTCATGACTTGATGTGTGCGACCCGATAGCAACTGCCACATCGAGAAAGCATCTTCTTGATCTTCGGGCTTGCCTAAAATCAGACCATCCATGGTCACGGTTGTATCCGCTGCAATAATCACAGTATCTTTTTCAAATCCTGATATC
>JACMMY010000076.1 GCA_014378805.1 Moraxellaceae bacterium | reverse complement strand
TGTTTTATACTTTCACTTGAAAGGTTTGTGGCGTATATATTTTAAGCTATTTTAGCAGTATGTCTTTAAGACGATAACCGCAAGGGTTTTAGCACTCAACGTCAACAAACCCTAGATTAATGATGCCGTGAATGTTTGATCTTTGGTTGGTAATGAATGTACTCGAAAAACTGATCATCAGATATGAGATCTAATAGGGTTCATCAATAATGCAGTGTGGTAATTCCAATTGGTATCTCATGAGAATAATCGGGATAATAAGGTTGTCTCATTTTTTAAAGACACACTCATGACTGCTCTTTCTGCTTCACAAACTATCAATGCTTCTGATCGTTCTCCTGAAACTCCGCAAAAACGTATTGCACCTGTATTGGTGCTCATTATGGCGATGGCAACGGGGCTATCTGTGGCGAGTCTGTATTACGCCCAACCGCTGCTGAATACGTTGGCGCTAGAGTTCGGTCTGACTAATTCTCAAGTCGGTTGGATTGTGACGACCGCGCAGGTGGGTTATGCATTCGGTTTATTATTTTTAGTACCGCTTGGTGATCGTTTTGAACATCGCCGTTTAATTGTAACGATGACTTTATTAGCAGCGCTTGGTTTGGCATTGACTGCGATTGCACCGAATTTCACATTGATCTTGATTGCGACAGGTTTGACTGCCTTATTTACTGTGGTTGCACAAATTCTACTTCCCTTTGCTGCAACACTCGCGGCGGACGATGAGCGAGGCAAAGTCGTTGGCACTGTGATGAGCGGATTGTTAATGGGGCTGCTGCTTGCCCGAACGGCTTCGGGTTTGCTTTCTTCATTGGGAAGTTGGCGAGTGGTATATGGTGTGGCTGCTGTAGTGATGACAGTTCTTGCTTATGTGCTATATCGTTTTTTGCCAACCTATCGTAAGACGTCGACATTGTCTTATCCGCATTTAATTTTATCGGTGTTGCAGTTGTTTTTAGAAGAGCGTGTGTTGCGCGTTCGGGCATTGATCGGCGGATTAATCTTTGCTGTATTTAGCGTGTTATGGACGTCGATGGCCTTTTTGTTAGCACAAGCACCGTTTCATTATTCGGATGCGACGATTGGATTATTTGGTCTGATTGGTGCAGTTGGGGCTTTGGTTGCATCAGGTGCAGGAAGACTCGCTGATCGTGGTTATGGGTGGCATATTACAACGTTTGGTTTGGTGATCTTGATCTTGTCATGGGTCGCAATGGCGTTTGCACCAACATCCATTATTGCATTAATTGTCGGGATTTTATTATTGGATCTCGCCGTGCAAGCAGTTCATGTCAGTAATCTGAATGAAGTATTTAAGCAACGTCCTGAAACCAGAAGTCGTTTAAATTCAGGTTATATGACCTCTTATTTTATCGGCGGTGCGAGTGGTTCGATTCTCTCGGCAAATGCTTATCAACATGCGGGTTGGATAGGCGTCGTTTGGGTTGGTGGCAGTTTGAGCGGCTTAGCGCTTTTGGTTTGGTTTTTAAGTCTGGCACCAAAGCGAATTGTGTAGCCGCCAACATTTAAACTGGATTAAGTCCTGTTTTATCTAAAACAATCAAAAGAACTCATCGATCTGGCAAGATTGGATAGCGCATTGTCAGAAAACGGCTGCTATGCTGATGAAAATTAGATCACTCGAAAGGGTGATTTTTTAATGCAAAATACTCATTTAGATATCTTCAAATAAGGCGATGGTCATGCAGACAAAAATCACGGAATTACTCGGTATTCGTTATCCGTTGATATTGCCTGGAATGAGTTGGATTTCGACACCAGAGTTAGTTGCTGCTGTGAGTAATGCGGGTGGGTTGGGGATATTAGCGTTAGGTCCTTTGTCCGTGGATGAAACGCGTGCAGCCATCATGCGCGTGAAGCAATTAACGGATAAACCTTTTGGGGTGAACTGCGCATTGCTTATGCCAGGCGCGGAGGACAACGCCAATGTCGCCTTAGCGCTTGAAGTGCCAGTGATTAATTTTTCTCTGGGTAAAGGTGACTGGCTCGTTCAGCGTTGTCATGCTTATGGCGGCAAAGTGATTGCGACTGTGACGACGGAAAAATATGCATTAGCCGCTGAGGCGCAAGGTGTAGATGCGCTTTTGGTAACGGGACATGAAGCCGCTGCACATGGTGGAGATGTCACGTCGATGGGGCTCATTCCCGCGTTGGCTGACGTGGTGAAAATCCCCTTGATTGCATGTGGTGGATTTGCGGATCATCGTGGTTTGCTTGCGGCTTTGGCATTGGGTGCAGATGGTGTGGCAATGGGTTCTCGTTTCGCAACCTGTATTGAAAGTCCATTACACGAAAAAACCAAACAAGCGGTATTGGCGAAAGATCAACATGCGACGATTTACTCACCGCACTTCGATGGTTTACCTGCACGTTATATGCAAACACCGACAGCAAAAAAACTCACTGATCATGCGATGTCATTTCCTGTGACGGCATGGCTGGCGTTGCGTGCGGCTTCGCAATTAAATGTTCCAATCTGGAAAGTGCTCTCTGGTTTAATTGTACAGTTGAATAAAATTCGTTTGTTGGCTTACTTTGGTGCAGCAACACCCAGATTAACAGCGGCGACAGAGCAGGGTGATTTGGTGAATGGAATGCAGTTTATTGGACAGTCGCAAGGACTGATTCATGACAGTCCAACAGCTCAAGCATTCATTGAACGAATAATTGCGGATGCACAGCAAACCTGGGGCGTTGTGAATAAAAGCGTCCGAACTGATTTGGACTAGTTATAGCCTTCTCAAAGATTAAAATTTCATTCTATTTCTTTGAAACTGGTCATGATGATCGCATAGCCCTATAGTCGAACTATGCGATCAAAGAATACTTTTATTGATCAGAGCAACATGATCAATACTGCACCTGCGACACCGAATAAGCAGGCGTAAGTCGAAAACAGCGCGCGCAGGATTCTATTGTCCGGGACAAATCCGACGCCACGGATAAACCCTGCACTCATTGCCCAAAACAGCAATGACGCAGCACCGTGGTTTGCGACGTTTTGCTTGACTAATATTTGTGGATAAATACTAATAAATAAGCAAATAATCACGGCAATCAACAAGGGTAATAGTGCAATTTTGCTATTGCCAGCGGGTTGATCTGCTGGTGTTTTTGGTACAGAACAGGGTTGATCTGACATGATTAACTCTCTGGTTGATCTTGGTTTTTATTGCTTGTATTTTGTGCGAGGTTACGATCTTCTTCGTATTCACCCCACATGCCGTTTAAAATGGCGAGCAATATCGCAAATCCAACACCTAGAACCCAAGCGAAGTACCACATGGCATAACTCCTTTAACTATTACGAATAATTGAGTGCTTTTTAATCGCACTTAGTATGTGCTATGACTGTTTTCACGGATGTATGCTGCCGTGACTTTGCCGCGCATAACGGCGTATGCCCATCGGGTGTAAATCAAAATGATCGGGACAAAAATCAGTGCAGCAATCAGCATGACAAACAGTGTCAAATGACTAGAAGTTGCATCCCAAGCCGTTAAGCTAGACTTGAAGTCACTCGACGAAGGCATTAAGAATGGAAACATCGATACGCCAGCCGTACCAATCACACCCGCAAGTCCGAGCCCTGAAAACCAAAATGCGGCGAATGTTTTACCCGTGCGAACCAATGCCAATGCACCTAAGAAACCGACATAGGCCAAAACAGGGAAGGTCATCAACAGCGGCCATCGTGAATAGTTGCTTAACCACGCACCCGCTTCACGGACTACCGTTTTGGACAATGGATTTGAAAAACCATTAGGATCAATGACTGAGGTGATTCGATAGCCTTCAATACCATAAGCGACCCAAATTCCTGCAGCGCTAAACATGATCAATACTGCGATACCCAGAACCATTACCCATGATTTAGCACGACGCTGAATGTCACCTTCAGTTCGATGCACTAAATAAACACCGCCATGCAATGTCACCATCGCACTGGAAACGAGGCCGCAGAGCAATGCGAAAGGATTAAGTAATCCCCAGAACGAGCCTTCGTAGGTTGATACGAGATCTTTGTCAAAGTGAAACGGTACACCTTGTAATAAGTTACCAAAGGCAACACCAAAAATAACAGGAGGAATGAAGCCACCAATAAACAGCCCCCAATCCCAAACAGAACGCCAAGTGGGATTGTCGATTTTACTGCGATAATCAAAGCCAACAGGTCTAAAAAATAGTGCCCAAAGCACAATCATCATCGCCCAATAAAAGCCCGAGAAAGCAGTTGCATACACAAACGGCCATGCAGCAAATATCGCACCGCCTGCAGTAATAAACCACACTTGATTACCGTCCCAATGCGGTGCAATGGTGTTAATCATCACTCGGCGTTCAATATCAGTTCTGCCGACAAAAGGAAGCAGCGTTCCAACGCCCATATCGTGACCATCCATGATGGCAAATCCGATCAGCAGTACGCCGACCAAGACCCACCAAATCACACGGAGAGTCGAATAATCCAATATATTAATAATCATATTTAGTCTCTTTTAGTGATGGATAGAAACGGAGTCATGTGCGGCTTCATTGATATAACGCCCAGTTCCCAAACTGCCGGGTCCTTGACGCGTGAATTTGATCATGAGGTACATTTCGACCACGAGCAACACGGTGTAAAACGCCACAAAACCAAACAAAGAACCATAAATGCTGTTTACAGAGATTGTCGAAACGGATAAATGCGTCGGCAATACCCCGTAAATCGTCCACGGTTGGCGACCATATTCAGCAACGATCCAACCTAACTCAATTGCAATCCATGGTGCAGGCAACATATAAAATGCAAATTTCAGTAACCAACGACGACGATTTTCAAAGCCTGGGCTGATCGTGTTCCAGAAAGACAGTGCAAAAAGTATGAGCATAAGCATACCGATACCGACCATGATTCTGAAGCTCCAGAACATGGTTGCGACATTTGGAATTGTAGAATTGACCGCAGTTTGAATTTGAGCAGGTGTTGAATTGGCTACATTTTCAACATATTTTTTCATGAGTAAACCAAAACCAAGATCGGCTTTGTGTTGTTCAAAAACAGTTTTTGCTGCGAGATCCGCTGGATTTGCACGTAGGGCTTCGAGTGCTGTCACTGCTTGAATTCCCGATAAAATCCGTGCTCTGTTTTTTTCCTTGATTTCGATAATACCTGGGATTTGCTTAGTGAGCGTACGTGTGCCGATAATTCCCATGACCCACGGAATCTCAACCGCCCAATTATTTTTCATCTCTTTTTCATTCATAGATGCAATGAGGTTGAAAGATGCAGGTGCTGGCTCGGTATGCCACATGGCTTCAATGGTTGCCATTTTAGTTTCTTGTGCTTCACCGATGGTATAACCCGATTCGTCACCGAGTACGATCACAGAAAGAACCGATGCTAAGCCGAATGCCGCGGCAATGCGATAGCTGCGTTTGGCAAATTCAACGTTAATTCCCTTGATTAAATACCACGAGGAAATGGCCAGAACAAAGATCGATGCGGCACAATATCCTGCTGATACAGTGTGAACAAATTTGGCTTGCGCAACTGGATTAAAGATCAATGCCCAAAAATCGGTCATTTCCATCCGCATAGTCACATAGTTAAAATGGGAGCCCACAGGGTTTTGCATCCAACCATTGGCGATCAAAATCCACAATGCGGAAAGATTGGTCCCAATAGCCATCAACATCGTGACCAATAGATGTTGTAAACGTGATAAACGGTGCCACCCAAAAAAGAACAAACCAATAAAAGTAGATTCCAAGAAGAACGCCATCAACCCCTCAATGGCAAGCGGAGCACCGAAGATATCGCCCACATAATGGGAGTAATACGCCCAGTTTGTGCCGAATTGGAACTCCATTGTGATCCCAGTGGTAACGCCGAGTGCGAAGTTAATCCCAAATAACTTCCCCCAAAAACGGGTCATATCTTGGTATATCTGTTTACCCGTCATCACATAGATACTTTCCATGATGAGCAGAATCCAAACCATACCTAAGGTGAGGGGGACGAACAAAAAATGGTAAAGCGCTGTCACGGCAAATTGCAGTCGTGACATGTCTACCAAGTGTTCACTGATCATTACGCGCTCCTTCACATTTTTGCAAAAATGTGATTTCTTTGTTTAGTGTTTAGATGATGAAAGCTGAGGAGATAAAATATGATCGGCAGCGGACTCCTGATCCACTTTGACGTCGTGACCTGAAATCCAGTAATACCAAATACCGTAGAGCAAAATAAGTTTGACAATTAAGACGATAGAAATTTCTTTCACTAATTTTCGATCAGTGAATTTCATGTTTTTACTCCTACTGACTTTCTGTATCTCAATATAGATTCCAATAAATATATTTCTTTGACGTATATCAATATATGTGCCAATAAATTAACTTATATAAATTGTTGAAATTGAATGATAAATTTTTTAGGTAATAAGCTGATCGATGAAATGACTGTCAGAACTGGCAGAGAATTGCCATAATTGGCAGAGTGCATAAGACAATCTTGTCATTGCATCACGACGTCTGTAATAGGTTGATAAAATGCTTGTTTTGAATGCGCTGATATCGCTAATAGAGGGTTTGCCTGAACCTGTACTCATATTTGATGCCGACTTTCATATCCTTGGCGTCAATGATGCGTATCTTCGAATATTCAATGAGCAGTCTGATGCCATATTGGGTCAAAAATGCCATCAAGTTCTTCATCAGACCGATCATCCATGCGGTGACGAAACACACCCATGTCCGTTACAAATTGCTCAGCGCACTGGACATCGTGCAGAGGAAGTTCGTATGCAATGCGGAACGCACGGTGCAAGGCGTGTACGTGTTGAGCTGATTCCAATCATTCCTGATCCATCAGGAAAGCAGTATTTTATTAATCGAATTTATAATTTACCGTCATTCCGAGAGACCCAAAAAAGTGAACTGGTCGGCCAGTCAAATACATTTAAAGCGATGATGAAGTTGGTTGAACGCGTCGCGGTATCGAGTACGACCGTCCTTTTGCTCGGCGAGTCCGGCACGGGTAAAGAACTGGTGGCTCAAGCAATTCATGATTTAAGTCCACGTCATGACAAGAGTTTTGTTGCGATCGATTGCTCAGGTTTGCCAGAAACACTTTTTGAAAGTGAGTTGTTTGGTCATGAACGCGGTGCGTTTACAGGCGCGACGAGTGCACGGGCGGGATTACTTGAATTAGCGCATGGTGGAACATTATTCATTGATGAGGTCGGTGATATTCCATCAAGTTTACAAGTAAAATTATTACGTTTTCTTGAAACAGGGACTTATCGTCGTTTGGGTTCTTCAACCATTCGCCACTCCAGTGTGAGAGTTATTTCTGCAACGCATCAGCCACTTCTAGAATTGGTAAAGCAACGAAAATTTCGTCAAGACTTATACTATCGTTTAAATACTTTTCCGATCACGCTGCCTAATCTCAAAGCAAGGATAGATGATATTCCTATCCTTGCTAAGACTTTACTTGAGCGTATCTCCCAACGAGAAGGAAGAACTTATGAAATTGACAATGAAGCAATTGATTATCTGAAATTACTTGAATTAAAAGGAAATATCCGCGAGCTTAGAAATATTTTAGAGCGCGCAGTTGTATTGAGGTCTGCACAGTTTGTTGGTGTGAAAGAAATACAACAGGCACTGCAATTGGACGTTTCTAGCACCGAGGGTGTTTTAGTTCCTGTATTAGAAAATGCCACATTTCATGCTGAACATGGCTTAACCCATGAACGCCTTTTAAATGAAGCCACGGATTCAAAATCGTTAAAGGCCTTACATAACAATTTATTGTTAGATATGCTTTCAAACCATCAAGGAAATAAAAGACAACTCGCTGAAGCACTCGGTATTAGTGAACGTACGCTTTATCGTAAGCTTAATAAACTGATATAACTTAAGGGTTGCCATGAGCGACTATTTTTTCTTTGTAATCTGAGCACTTTATTTCAGTAGTCAGGATCTAAAGGTTTCCCACGGCGTAAATGTTCGTTGATGATATAAATAAACATGCTCGAATTGATTGATGACCACTTCGCTTTGTGTCGGGCGTAGAACCACAAAATCATCTACTTCGATTGCTGTTGAAGTTGGAATATTAACGAGTTCTTGATTACTACTGCGTCCGTACAGCGCATTCGTTTTCGCACCTTCAGGATAAACATATTCTGCCATCCAGTGACCACCATAGACAAACAAAGCTTCTTTTGAGATCAGTCGATTGAGCGCGCCTAATCCCGGTATTTGAGTCGTAGTGAGTTTTTTAAGGATCGGCGCCACAATCCACAATGCAGGCTGAAAGTGTTCTAAGGTCGGCAGATCAAAGTCTGTGGGTTTGAGTAGCATCGAACCAAACGAGAGATCATTACAGACACTTTGTGTTGCATGTAAACTAAACGTTGGACTGCCTGCACCATTGAAACAAAGAGCAGCATGGTACAAGGTTGGGAAATCGTGTTTTAGACAGGTAATATACTGCTGATAAAGCTGTTGAGATTGTTGATAGCTTTGCGCAACAGATTGAATCATCTTCGGAATTTTACCGACATGCGCGTCATAGCCCATGTATCCGCTTAAATATAAATGCTGTGGATTTTCTTCGATTAACTTTAGCAATGATTTGAACTCGGCAAGATTCTGGATTCCCCCACGATGAAGTCCAATATCGATTTCAATGTTGACTAAAATCCGTAAGTTCATCATTTGCGCTAATACCAGATATTGTTCTAATCGCGCTTTGCTATCGATGAGCCATTGAATCTGTGCATTTGATTTTTGGGAGCCAGTTTGAATCTGTTCATAATATGTGCGCACCGCAGCAATGGGCATTGGTTTGCCGAACAAAATATCGGCATGCGGAAATGATTCTAAAATCAGCGCTATATGTGGTAAATGAAAGACCATAAAGTGATGACAGTTCAATTCATTTGCGATGTATTTTATGAGCGCCATTGAACCCAATGATTTAACGACTAGACGCCGATGTGCTTGTGCTGTGAGCATTTTTTTGACTTGTGCTAAATTTTGATCAAGTCTTTCTTGATCAATAATCAACGTCGGTAATGCGAAATTTGCGCGCTGTAATGCGGTATTCAGTTTTTGAAAATATTCAGACATTCGATTAACCAAAAAAGAGCGAATGAAGATGAGGATTGATCCATTTGTCTTGAGGATCAAGTTCTTGTCTGAGTGCGAGAAAATCATTCCAACGTGGATACAGTGCTTTTAATTCTGCCGCGCCCAGTGTGTGCATTTTTCCCCAATGCGGTCGCCCACCATATTTCCAAAAAATAGGTTCAACCAGTCGAAAAATTTCTCGACAATCTTGTTTGTGGTATTGATGAATGGAGATCGACGCAGAGTCTTGCTGATAAAATGGACTGAGCCAAATCTCATCTGCTTTGACATAGCGATATTCGATCGGGAAAAAAACAGGCGCTTTGTGATTGCGTAATGTCTCGACGATTTCAGCTAGGCATTCTAAACCGCGTTCTGCGGGAATTTGATATTCCATCTCGTTAAACCGTGTTTCTCGCACACTCGGAAAAATCACGGATGACCAATCTACGCGCGTGGTTGGTTTAACAAAAACGCCCAACAGTTTTTGGATATAAGGATTCAGTCGGGGCGCATTTCTAGCGATTTCTGAGCATAAAGTGAGCAGGGCATCATCCGAAGGCCACGGTTTAGGCAGGCTTTGAATGTCTTCAGTACTGAGGTCTAATGTTTTCAATATCGCATCGCTTGCATGGACAAATACCATGCATTCAATATGACGATGTTTAGTTTTCCATTGATCCATATGGCTCAATATATCTTTTAAAGGTGTGAGTTTAATCTGTTCTTTTAATCGATAACGCGGTTGATTTTGCATCGTGATTTCGCTAAGAACGCCAAAGCTGCCTAGCGCGACGCGACCCGCTTCAAAAATGACACGATTTTGCGCGGCGTTGCATTCGAGTGTTTCACCATTTGCCGTAACCAATTGAAACCCTTCGACGAATCCCGATAAGCATTGCAAATCGGTTCCCGTGCCATGTGTGCCAGTGGAAACTGCACCTGCAAGGCTTTGCTCATCAATGTCACCTTGGTTTAACAGCGCTTGGTTAATCGGATCGAGTAGGGGGCCAAAATGCTTTAAGCGAGTGCCTGCTCGCAATGTACTTTGATTTAAAGTGTCATTATGGCGAACTAAACCTGTGAGCGAGTCGAGTGAAATCAACGTGTCATTGGTACAGACTAACGGACTAAAAGAATGACCTGCACCGACCACACGGCATTTTTTCGCTTGGCGAATGGCTTCGCTGAGCTGAGCAATATTTATCGGTTGGATAAATTGTGAAGGGTTTGAATGTTGTAAGCCAGACCAGTTTTTCCAAGGTGTCGCAGTCTTTACTGTTGTGTTATTTGTCATCGCGTCCTGAATTCCATTTAGGCGTGAAAATCGATTTATTGAATCATTATTTGTATTGAAATTTACTTGAGCAGGCACGCTGCTGCAACCTAAATTTGAGCATAGATGATGTACAACAGATTTTAAATACTCAAAAAAAGAGTACTCATGAATGAACGACACTTGAAAAGGATACGCAACGACTCATCGATGAACAAAAATGAGTCTGCGACGAGTCAGTCATTCACCAGAAGTCCGCTGTTTATAAATATCCTCAATCTCTACTTCAAAGTGTGCAAGGAGTGCCTTACGTTTAAGCTTGAGCGTTGGTGTCATTAAGCCATTTTGTAAAGACCAAGGCTCTGGTGCAATTTTGACAACACGAGGAATGGCATAGTATGGGAAGCTTTTGGTTGCTTCTTGAATTTTAGCGAGGACGGTTGTTTGGACGAATGCTGAATTTAAAGAGAGATCAGCTTTTTCATAACCGTTAGATTGTTGGTATAAATTTTTCCAAATTTCCTGGTTGAGCACAACAAAAACCGAAATGAACGGCCGATTTTCGCCAATGATAAACACCTGTGAAAAGAGTGGATCGGCGGAGATGGCGAGCTCTAAATCGGAAGGTGATATTTTTTCACCCGTCGAAGTCACGATGATATCTTTAATCCTACCGATTATCTGAATACGTCCACCATCCAAGTTGGCTTGATCTCCTGTGCGTAACCAACCATCTAAGGTCATCGTCTTTTCGGTGTCTTCTGGGCGTTTCCAATAGCCAGCCATCACGCAATCGCCATGAACTTGTAATTCATCGTTTTCGCCGAGTCGAACATCGATATGATCTAATGCTTTACCGACCGTCAGAGGCCAATTATCGTCCAGCATATTACAGCAGACGATCGGCGAGGTTTCGGTCATGCCATAGCCCTGTAATAACGGGATGCCTAAAGCAAGGAAACATTCAGCTAAAGGCTGAGAGAGGGGTGCGCCGCCACAGATTGCAGCTCTTAATCGCCCCCCAAATAGCGCCAATACTTTGCGTGCGACGAGCCAGCGAAGACAGGGAAGTAAAAGCGGGTCAAGCCAATCCAGAGCACTTTTATCATAGGGGAGTTGCTGCTGCTGACAAAAATGACGCCAGCCTACCGTTTGTGTGAGTGTGAATAGGCGTTGGGTAAGCTCACTTGATTGAGCTATCTTTTCTTGTAATTTGACATAAACGCGTTCGTATATTCTAGGAACAGAGATTAAAACTGTTGGACGAATCAATTTTAAATCTTCTGGAATTTGGGCAA
Organism: Moraxellaceae bacterium; assembly: GCA_014378805.1. GTDB lineage: Bacteria > Pseudomonadota > Gammaproteobacteria > Pseudomonadales > Moraxellaceae > Aquirhabdus. The sequence goes on along the minus strand of JACMMY010000076.1, from coordinate 3,959 downwards.
CAGATCGGGCAAATGCAACACAGCTTCCCGCAGCAATCGGCAAGTAATAACCCGCCGTTCGCTCAAAGGTATGTGACAGCGGTAAGAACGAGAGAAACACATCGGTTGAGAAAACTTCGACACGCGCAAATACTGCCTTAATATTAGACAGGACATTACGGTGGGTCAGCATAACGCCTTTAGGTCGACCTGTTGTCCCCGAAGTATAAACAATGGCTGCTAATGCTTCAGATAGTATCACCGTCGATGATAAGGGGTCTGATGGTGCTCCCCCTGAAAGCCAAGTCGATAAATGGATAATTGCTGGCGCATTTGAATCGCCTTGTGGAAAAACGTCATCTTCGTTGACGACAATATACTGGAGCTCTGGCAACTCGGCGCCAATGCCTTTAATGGCTTCCCATTCTGAAAGTGCGGATACAAAAAGTACGGATGCGTCACTGTCCTTAATAATATAAGCAATACTGGCTGGGTTATCCAAGCTGTGCATCGGAACAGGTATAAATCCAGATGCCAAACTGGCTTGATCGATACAAACCGCGTTTATCCCATTGGGTAACAGGATTGCAATACGAGCGCCTTCAAGCAAACGTAATGGCGTCAATGCATTGCGCCAAGTCTGCACCAGTGAACCGATTTGAGCCCATGTAAAAGATTGCCATGTTTCAATCGATGCGTTGTATTGTCGATATGCTTCAAGCTGAGGTGTTTGAGTAATTCGCCAATTCAACAAGTCCACAAGCGTGTTTGTTTGCCCAAGACTCTCTATAGAATTGATTTCCACTCACGACCCCTTCATATCATTTCTTGAGATGAGTGAGTCTAATTTAAGGCAAACTGATCTGAATTGATCTGGATCAAATCTATCCTCATCATTTTTAGTCACTTTATTTAGATGAAGGGGGGTTGTATTAGGGCGGGATGAGCAGAATAGGCGTGTTGGTTCAGATTTGGGTTCGTGTTTTTATCCGCGCAATGCCATTGCCAATGTGGCCTCGGCCAACTCAGGAATCGATATTCGGCCATTCGGTTTGAACCACAATGCTGTGCCAAACGTCGCGCCACTGATGAGCCGACGACAGATGAATGTATCGTGATCCACTTTGCCTTCTAATTTTAAGTCATCTAATACCGTGAGCCAGAGCGATTCGTATTCTTCACGCATGGCGAGCAAAGGTTCTTGTTGTTGCTCGGTAATGGCGTTCCATTCATAAACCAATACAGACATTGCATGGCTAGTTTTGCCGTTAATGGATTCGAGTTCTGCGAGGATTAAGCCCTTCAACCGTTCTGTGGGCGTTACGCCTTGCGTAATCGCATGGTGCATTTGCTGCAAATTGTAAATGATTGCCTCTTCCATCACCGCGCACAAAATCGCATCTTTACTTTTAAAGTGATGGAACAAACTGCCTGATTGAATCCCAACCATCAGCGCTAATTCACGCACGGTCGTTCGCGCATAACCTTGTTCATGGAACAAATAGGCCGCCGCGCGCAGCACACGCCCACGCGGACTGTCATCCATTCCACCAATCGGAGGAAGGGCATGCAGTAGCGCTGGAGTCATAAAGTTATTCACGGACGGCTTCCCATTAAAATACATCGTTGAACGGATCACGTTCTCATTCAATTCTGGTTATGACTGTAATTAAAGTTTCAGATACGACTAATATTATTACAAAACATCAGATTGGGATAATTTAACATCTTAGGTTCAATTTCATGAACGATTCAGTCAAAAAATAATAACATAATGCTATTTACAAACCAAGCGCTTGCTTGGTAATGTACCTTCACTTTCATAAAGGTGTAGAAATCGTGACGGATTCCATGAAGAGTACTCAAAGCCAAGATACAAATCGCGTGGTGAAAATTGGTTGTGCTTCAGGTTTTTGGGGAGATACCAATACCGCAGCATTTCAATTAGTGCATCAGGCGCAGATTGATTATCTGGTGTTCGATTATCTTTCTGAGGTCACGATGTCGATTATGGCGCGTGCAAAAATGAAAGACCCGTCGTTGGGTTATGCGCATGATTTTGTCACGCGCGTGATGGAGCCTTTGCTTAAGACGATTGCAGCTAAAAAAATTAAAGTCGTCAGTAATGCCGGTGGAATCAATCCATTGTCTTGTCGTGATGCACTGGTCAAGTTGATTGAAGCCGCAGGGTTAGATTTAAAAGTTGCGGTCGTGCTCGGTGATGATTTAACAGCGGAGCAAGCCGCACTGCGTGCATCAGGTGTGACTGAAATGTTTTCAGGTCAAACCATGCCAGAAAATATGGCGAGTATTAACGCTTACCTTGGCGCAGTGCCGATCCGTGATGCTTTGGCGGCTGGCGCTGATATTGTGATCACAGGTCGGGTCGTGGATTCTGCGGTGGTGATTGGCCCATTGATGCATGAGTTTGGCTGGAGTGCAACGGACTATGATCATTTGGCACAAGCAGCGCTTGCGGGTCATGTGATTGAGTGCGGTGCGCAGTGTACAGGCGGCAACTTTACTGATTGGGAAGACGTACCTGGTTACGACAACATGGGATTCCCGATAGCCGAAGTGTCTGCTGATGGCTCGTTTGTGATTAGTAAGCCTGATGGGACGGGTGGTTTGATTAGTAAAGCCACGATCGGCGAACAAATTCTATATGAAATTAATGATCCACAATCTTATGTTTTGCCCGATGTCGTGGCTGATTTTAGCCATGTGCATTTAGAACAAGTCGATGTTAATCGCGTCAAAGTCAGCGGTGCGAAAGGTCGTGCGCCAACCACTCAATACAAAGTCAGCGCCACCTATGCCGACGGATATCGTGTATTGGTGAGCTTTGTTATTGCTGGGATTGATGCCAAGCTTAAAGCGGAAAAGGTTTCCAAAGCAATTTTGGATAAGTGCGAACGGGTATTAGCGTTGCGCGGTGTGATGGGTTTTACCGAAAAATCTGTTGAATATATCGGTGCTGAATCCACCTACGGACCGCATGCACGTGTGACCAGCAGCCGCGAAGTGGCGGTCAAGATAGCCGTTTCTCATCCTTACCAACAAGCGTGTATGTTCTTAGCGTCTGAGATAGCACAAGCGTCTACAGGTATGGCTCCGGGTCTTGCAGGCATTATGGGAGGTCGTCCAAAAGTATCGCCAGTCGTTAAGTTGTTCTCATTCCTGATTGATAAAAATCATTGCAAGGTGGAGATTGACTTAGACGGTGAACGCCGCTTAACCAACATTCCAGCTGGCGATGCGAATTCAATCCTTGCGCCTGCACCATCAGGTGAAGTCGCGAATTTGGCGGGGGCAAGTAGCTTGGTCACTGTCCCATTGATTCAAGTGGCTCATGCGCGAAGTGGTGATAAAGGCAATGCGTCCAATATCGGTGTGCTTGCGCGCCGCCCAGAATATCTACCTTGGATTCGTGCGTCACTCACGACCGACGCAGTAGCCTCTTATATGGCGCATGTGTTAGATGGTGAAAATAGCAAAGTGTATCGTTTTGAATTACCTGGTTTGAATGCTTTTAATTTGTTTATGACCAATGCCCTCGGTGGTGGTGGTATGGCGAGTTTACGCATTGATCCACAAGGTAAAGCTTTGGCGCAGCAGTTGCTGGAAATGCCTGTGCAGATTCCTGAGAGTCTGTTGAAGTAAAAAGATTAAGAGCAAAATCTCTCCCAACCTCCCTTTTACAAAGGGAGGAGCTTTACTCCCTCCTTCGTAAAAGGAGGGCTGGGGAGGATTTGCTTCTCCAAGTATTCAAAGAGTAGGTGTAAACATGTCATATCAATCAATTTTTCGCTCTGATGCTTTTGCTGGCAAGGTTGTGATTGTCACGGGTGGTGGTTCGGGTATTGGGCGCTGTACTGCGCATGAACTTGCGGCATTAGGCGCGCAAGTGGTGATTACGGGCCGTAAACCTGAAAAGTTGGATGCTATCGTTGCTGAGATTATTGCAGATGGTGGTAAGG
>JACMMY010000075.1 GCA_014378805.1 Moraxellaceae bacterium | reverse complement strand
CTCAATTTGAAATTAGAGGGTTGATACTTAATGCTATGGCCATCTAAGGCTTTGTTAGCCAATCAATTTTGATCGGTGATTGTATCTTTTGAAACTGTAGCTTAATGCTAATACTCGCATCGAAAGCGCAGTTTGTAAAGATGTCTAAATACCATGGTTGGAGTTGATTAGGCCGTGCAAACCGCATTTTAATTATTTAGTATGTTTTTTTAAATAATTTCAAAGAACACGGTGGAGGGTATGTGACTAAGTTTTAGTCGCATTTTTGGCGTGCTTATTTACCTCTGCATTGTAATGTGCTTCATAAATTTGGTCTCTTTCATTATGTTTTAACAAAGAATTTTTTGAGTCCATCTCCCTGATCTCACTAAGTAGTGCTCGAATAAGCCCACGAAGACCTGCGTTAACCGCTGTCTGTTCTATGATTTCCTTTTCGTACTTTGTGCGAATATCAATCAAATTCTCTGGAGATATAACTGGTGATTTTATTTCAGCAACGTTGCAGAAAAAAGGATCAGCACTAATCCAAAAATCTATTGTACTCATAGGTGGTTTGACAGACCTCCACTCCTCCCAAATTCGATGAGGGATCTCAACCACACCCTTCTCTATGCCAAACCCACATTTTGCAGCATTCAATGGATAACCATCACCATTAGATTTTCCATAGGCTACCAATATGGTCGCATTATTGGGGGTTAGCAAAAGGTTGAAGAATCTATTTTTGCCGCAGTCAACAAAGTAAATCTCAATCTTTGCCAATGCATCTTTGTCAAACAATTCATCTAAAACCATCTTCATAGCATCTAATGATTCACCCACCTGCCAGCGGTGAATAATCTTATTAGAAAGCATACCATTAATTACGCCTAATGTATCCATGAGTGCGGTGATCATCTGCTCTGAAAGTATCTGGGACCCTCCTTTAAACCAAGTGTAAAAGTTCGGACGACGTATGTTTGAGGCGTCAGCTATTTCAGCTGGCCTAACACCATTAAGTTGTATAAAGTATTTAACTAGTGATTGTGGGTTTAAATCTTCAGATGAAATTTTAATTGACATAAATAGATATAGTGAGTATAATGAACGCTCAAATTAACAAATCAGTTAATAGAAATATAACAGATATAATGGATTTTGCGTAGCACTTGTTTTGAAGTTAAATCAATGTAACTAAAGCATCAACGAGAAGTGGGAATGAATCGAACGAAATTACATAAACCAAAGGCCAAAATGGCATGGTTAAAAATTAATAGCAGTCACGCAATTACTTGCGCGATGAAGAATGGTATTGCCTTTAGATTGGCTGGAACGGATATGTGACGCAATTAACATGCGTTATTAAAATCCGACCCCGCCAAGTGCGGGGTTTTTTATTGCCCAAATGGCAGAAAGTGATGCGAAATGAAATTGCATATTTTGTCAGATTTACATCATGAGATCAGTCATTACATTCCAAACCAAGCATCAAATAAGGCAGATGTCATTGTGCTTGGAGGAGATATTTGGAAAGGTGATCGAGGTATTTATTGGGCCAGAGAGCAATGGAAAAATCATGAAATTGTTTACGTAAGCGGCAACCACGAGTTCTATGGTGCGCATCGTAAAGATGTCCTTGCTTTGCAGCGAATTGCCGCTAAAAAGACTGGCGTTCATTTCTTAGAAAACGAAGAAGTAGTCATTGCTGGTATCAGATTTCTTGGGGCCACTTTATGGACAGATTTTGAACTTTTTGGTGAAAGCACTAAACGTTGGTGTATGCGCGACGCGCAACTGGGTTTGAATGATTTTAGGGTTATTTTTGAAAGTGATAGGCATTTCAGTCCCATGGATTCAGTTGTTTTACATCAAGAATCAATTGCTTGGCTTGAAAGGAAGTTGAAACGAGAAAAATTTGAGGGAAAGACCGTAGTGGTAACGCATCATTTGCCGAGCAAAAAATCGGTTGCAGAGCGATATGTTGATGATTCGTTATCAGCCTGTTTTGCCAGCAACTTGGATCATTTACTTGGTCACAGCGCTCTATGGATTCACGCACATACGCACGACAGTATTGATTATGAAGTAAAAAGTACGCGAGTAATTTGCAATCCGCGCGGTTATCAGTTGCATACCGGTAATCCAGAAAACATGGATTTTAATCCAAGCCTAATTGTGGAGATTTAATTATGGTTAAACGCGTCACATTTGTATCACGCACTAAAGCTGAAAATACATTTGATATCGACGATTGCGCAGTGATTAGCATCTCAGAACCTAATAGCTTTTTAGGCCTAGCAGACCTGAGGCAAGGATGGTTTGAAGTGCTCAGAATGGAGTTTGATGATGTTGATCTAGCAACCTGTGGTAACCAGTCAAATAAGTTTATGAGCATTCACCAGGCACGTGTGATTGCGGCCTTTGTCGACAGTGTTGCACCAGAAGTTAGTTTAATTATGGTGCACTGTAAAGCTGGTATTAGCCGAAGTGCGGCTGTCGCAAAGTGGATTGCTGAGCGTTACGGGTTACCGTTTGATCATACCTATAAATACTATAACCAGCATGTTTACAAACAATTAGATTCATTGGAGGCATTGTCATGAATAAAGCAAACACTAAAAAGTTATATGAGTCGTTTCCGTTTCTATATGGAGATCATGATAAACCCATGACACAAACCCTGATGTGCTGGGGTTTTGAATATGGCGACGGATGGTTTGATCTGATTTTCAACTTATCAAAAGCCATTGAACAAGAGGCCGAGAAGTCAGGCTTAACAAGATCATCTGATTTGTGGCCGCGTGCCGAGCAAGTAAAGGAGAAGTTTGGAACATTACGTTTTTATGTAGCGAATGGCAGCAAACCAATCTATGACTTGATTGCCAAGGCCGAAGCTAAAAGTGAGCACACGTGTGAAGAGTGTGGCCTTCCTGGCAAAACAAGAGAAGGTGGTTGGGTACATACAACATGCCAGGTCTGCGAGGAGTTGCGTAACAATAAAAGGGGATAGTGCATGCTGGTGACTTTGAGTGATGTTGAAGACAAAATCCGCGATTTACCACCGCTTCCAAGCTGGTTGGAAGCGATGGTGGAAAAGGAATCTGATGACACGATGCAATGGCTTGAAGATGAATCAATACTTGCATCCAGCATGTATTCTTTGTTCCGCCGTGCCAGGCAAGGTAATGCAGAAACAGCATGCATCATGGCTCAACGCTTTGAGACAGGTGAAGTCCCTGGCGGCCCTTCGATAAGTGACGCTATGTTGTGGTATGAGCATGCTGCTCAGATTGGATCAGCCAAGGCCGCATACCGGTTAGCCGTTTTGCAGGCATGGCAGTCACCAAAAGAACCTTTGGCTGGTTTTGATATGTCGCTACTGGCACTGCAGAATATATCAAACGAAGGAAAGTCTTTTCGCTGGCGTTCAGAGGAAGGTTGGAGTTTGGCTGCAAAAATCGTACTTCATGCGCTGCAAAAAGGCGTGGTAAACGATGGAAATGAATCCTTAGATAAACTCATGCAAATGGAGGGGTTCCGCAAACATCCGGATTTTGATGAGATTGCTGCTGCAATACGCAAATTATCAAGCGGGGCAGATCCAAATTTAAATTTGCAAGTCCTCTCAACAAAAATACTTGATGAAGGCGATTTTAGGGCTGGGATTTACCGAAAATTGGAGAAGCCCATTTCTTTGGTGCCAACACCGATAGATGTAAGTGAAATCAACACAGTATTAGATACGGAGTTTCCGTGGTTTGCCAGTATTAATGCTTTGGTATGCCGCCAGTTGGCAGCCTCTCAGTTTGGATCAAAACCAGCATTTAAGGTAAGACCATTGTTACTCGCAGGTGCGCCTGGCGTTGGTAAAACAACTTGGGTCAAACGCCTTGCAGAGCTTTGTGAAGTGCCATTTAGAGCAATCATGGCTGCTGGTAATAATGATGTGATGTTTCTGAGGGGTACGCCTAGAGGATGGTCATCCGCAAGACCTGGGGCGGTTTTGCAGACGATGGCGACTGAGCTAGTAGCTAACCCCATTTTTTTGGTCGATGAGTTGGAAAAGTCTTCTCCGGATAGTCGTAATGGCAGGTTGTGGGATGTCTTGCTGCAGTTGCTGGAACCATCATCGACTAAGACCTACCTTGATGAATGGTTGCAAGTTCCAGCAGATTTAAGTTGGGTCAGTTGGATTGCAACGGCAAATGAGCTTGGCAATATTCCCAAGCCATTATTGGATCGATTCACGATTGTGGTGGCTGATCCACCAGGAGAGGAGCATTTTAAGACGATAGTGAGGAGTTCAATTACACGTTATGCAAAGGAATTAGGTATTGACCAACGCATGTTGCCGCAACTCACGCAAGAGGAGGTTGAAGTGCTTCAGACTTGTAAGAGTCCGCGTGAAATATCTCGAACGGTCGCGCTAATGATGGAGAAAGGTTTGGTGAGTGAATATCGTCAAATACAGCTGAACTAAATGGTGCATTTTGATGAGTGAAACGTTTCAGTAAAGGAGATACATATGATGATAGGCAGTATATATGGACTCACTACGAGCAATCTAATTGAGGTCATGGAGGCTCGTAATTATTGTGATTCTAAGGTATTTGTAGATGTCGGTGATGGCGAACTGAGAGCAGTTGAAATGATTAATGACGGTGAAGTTGACGGTAAGCCAGCCGTCATACTGCGGGCATTGATGTGAGATTTGGTGATGTTGTTGCAATTAAAAGGAAAATATATGAGCGACATTAAATTAGTGATATTAGGTATTACAGGCGGCATACACACCGTAGCTTCTGTTGAAGATGAACCAGAAATTATCCTGAGTCATTGGTCTATCCGAGAGTGTGACCGGCGAGATGGGCGTCGTACACGTCACTTGGTCGGGTATAACATGGCAGGTCAAGAGGGGCGCGTATCAAGTGCAATTGAGGAATTTGACCCAGATCGTCTGCATGTTCGAACCGGTTCTGGTCGTGTCTATGAGCTAGTTGGCAAGTCAGGGACGCACGTTGATTCTGATTATGTGTGGGAGCAATTTTTGTATCTGCAACATGCAAAAAATGCTGCTGATG
>JACMMY010000074.1 GCA_014378805.1 Moraxellaceae bacterium | reverse complement strand
AGTTCTGAACAGTTATTTCTTGAAGCGCAGGGTGGAAAAACAGAGATCCAAATCATTGTTTTTGATCCACTACAGTTAGAACAAGTGATCACTAATTTAGTCAATAACGGTTTGCACCATGGCGCGAAGTTGCACGCAAAACCACGAATTTATTTCCGTGTAAAAACCTTGGATTCAGGTTTAGTGATGTTGGATGTCATGGATCAAGGCGTGGGTATTCCATCGAATGTGATGGCGTCTTTGTTTGAACCCTTCTTTACCACGGAGTCGGGTGGAACGGGTTTAGGTTTGTATTTATCGCGTGCTTTTTGTGAAGCCAATGGCGCATCGCTATGGTGTATTCCCCAAGCACACGGTGCCTGTTTTAGGATTTCATTTGGTGTTTGATCGTGGGTTTGATCTGCTTCTAAACCCTTGCCACATTAAGTAATTTTGAATGGTGATTTGTTGATGTGAATTAAATGTATGGATTCCCAACGGGACGTTGGGAACTAGAAAAACTTTGAAGATCAAAAGATTAGACGTGGTTAAAAATTAGTGGTGCGGTAAAAATGTGGGAAGCAGGATGGTCTTCACAATTAAACCTAACCACAGGGCAATCTGAACACATAAAGCATTGATGGTTCTATTAATGAAAAAGTTGCTTATTATCAAAATAGCTTTTGTCTTACTGTTTTTAGGGTTATATTTGTTTTTTTGGCGCGGATTTAGTGAGCCATTTTCATTAAGTAAGCCTTCTGAATTAAAGCCTAATTGTTATATTTACCAGAGTGATTCTGATATTAAAGCTATCGCGGAATTAGGTATTATGCAAAATTTAGGCGACATTAACGCTCTTGAAGATCAAAAGCGATTAGTAATTAATAATCATAGCACGAGTAATGAATATTATTTTTCGGGAAGACCGAGTGGGATATTGCGCTATATGACTTATTATTTATTAGGTATTAAGCATGCGAATGTGGCTATTGTTACCCTAACAAGGGATAGAGTCGATCATTGCCTATACATAACGGAAGCTCTTTATCAAAAAGATTGAAGCCATCTCATGTATAGCGCAATAAGCGAAAGCTTGTTTCTGGTGCCCACGTTGCACGTGGGCTGTCCAACAATCATCTAATCAACCAGCATTCCCGATGTGTCTTGTGTGACACGTATAGATCATCAAATTCAAGTAATCTTGCAGGAAAATAAAATAATTTAATGGTGGTTTGTTGGTGCGAATCAGATGTATGGATTCCAAGCAGGATGTTGGGAACCAGAAAAACTTTGAAGATCGAAAGATTAAGTCTGGTTAAAAATAGATCAACAAAAAGGCACAGATTTCAGTCTATGCCTTTTTTGAAAACAAAACGCTTTAATGCGTAATACGTTCCCAAGCATCACGAGCAGCTTGTTTTGCATGTTCCCAACCGAGACGCGAATCGGCTTTGCTATGTTCCCATTTCGTTCTCAGGGTTTCTTCATGTTGACTAAACGAGTCATTGCGATTCTTTCTGCGAGCCTCGTAGCCTAAACGATAGGCTGGATGATAATCACGTTCAAAATCATAGTTAGCAAGGTAATAAGGTCTGCTGATGACTGCTTCACGCCAGTATGCTGCTTCAACCGTCGGTTCAATGGCTTCACCCGTCATATGACCTAATTCCGCACCTAAAATAGTGCCTAATGCCGCACCTGCGAGTGCACCAAGCGGTCCAGCGACTGACCCGATTAGCCCACCCACGACGACTCCAGTCCCCGCACCAACAGTTGTCGTTGCGATGTGCGAGCCAGGCTCACCTGTAATTGGGTCAGCATTTAAGTCGGCTTTTGTACTGTCTGACATATGCTTAATTTGATCGCGATCCATCTCTTTTATTTCTGATTTATTCATGTCTCATTGCTCCGCAAAATATAGATAGTTAATTGATAAATAAATCTATTTAATAAATTCACTCTTATTTAAAGATTTTCTGGTAAAGCATATTTGCGATGAAACGATAATCTACAAATACCTCGTTTATTGTTGCATGAGGGTTTAAAGTTTGATGTGGGCGCTTTAAGCGTATCCTGTGCGCATCCTGTGCTGGATAAGAGTCAACGTATGTGTTTAGGGAGGGAATGTGTAAGTTATGCGTCAAATGTCGCTTAGTCTGGCGTGATATATTTGAATTTAATGCGATCATTCAAACGTAGATGGAGACGAAATTAATGGAATCTATAGGTATTTTGATTCAGTGTTTTCAGCCCATCCATAAAAAAATCCCACTGTCATTAGAGTGGGATTTTTAGTGTTCTAGAGATGATCGATTGATCGTGATTAGCGGAACTTCAAGGTCATTAGTCCGAGTAGAACGAGCATAATCGTAATGATCCAAAATCGCACCACAACGCGTGTTTCAGGCCAGCCCAACTCCTCAAAATGATGATGAAGCGGTGCCATTCTGAAAATACGCTTTTTACGCAGTTTGTACGACCCGACTTGGAGTACGACTGACAAGGCTTCTGCGACAAACAAACCGCCCATAATCGCAAGAACCATTTCCTGACGCACCATGACCGCAATCACACCCAGCATCGCGCCAAGGGTCAACGCACCAACGTCACCCATAAACACTTGTGCAGGATGGGCGTTAAACCAAAGAAAGCCTAAGCCAGAACCAATCATCGCAGCGCAGATCACAACGAGTTCGCTGTTATACGCGATGTAAGGAATATGTAGATAATGAGCAAAACTGACGTTACCCGAAAGATAAGCAAACGCACCTAAACCCGTCGCAACCAACACCACAGGCATAATTGCCAGTCCATCTAATCCATCGGTGAGGTTCACAGCATTACTGCTGCCTGTGATGACGAGATAGGTAAAGATTACAAAACCCGCCGCGCCAAGTGGCAACGATAGGTTTTTGAAAAATGGAATGAGTAACTCAGTTTGATCTGGAGATTTTGCCAGATAAAGTAACGCGGCTCCTGCGCCTAACGCGCCAACGGATGTCCAAAAGTATTTCTTCTTTGCTGATAGACCTTTCGGGTTTTTATGTTTAATTTTGAGCCAGTCATCCATAAAACCGACGATGCCAAAAACCACCATAACCGCTAATACAATCCACACATAAGGATTATCGAGTTTGCACCAGAGCAAAGTGCTGATCGCAATACTTGCCAAAATCAACACGCCGCCCATCGTGGGTGTGCCTGTCTTCACGAGATGAGTTTGTGGGCCATCATTACGAATGGCTTGACCATATTTCAGGGCAGTCAGGTAACGAATCATCGTTGGACCAATCATGAGGCTGATGCCGAGTGAGGTCAAAACACTGAGAATGATGCGAACGGTCAGATAATCAAATACCAGAAACGTACGATGGTATTGCCCTAAAAAATTAAACAGCCAAAGCAACATTAACGTGTCTCCGATACAGAATCTTTGGTGGTATTAAAAATAGCGTTTTTAAAAATAGTGTGTTCAAAAGCCTGTGCATCTTTTTGAATTTCAGTTTCGATGGTATTGATCAACGTTTCCATTTGTGTGAAACGCGACCCTTTAAATAAGATGTTCATTTGATACGGTGATTGGTGTGTATGACTTTGCAGCCAGTTTTTTAACGCAATCAGTAATTGATCTTTAGTGTCAAACGCCTGTGCTTCGACGGTATTGAGTGCAATATCAGCAATGGTGCTTGGGGCAAATTTACCCACTGCGAAGATTGCATGAAGAGGCATTTTTGCCAGATCAACACCTAAGAGACGATGCTCATCAGCAGCACTTTCACCGAGTTCGCCGATATCGCCCAGCACTAAAACGCGACTTCCAGCTTGAGCCGTTAATACTTGCGCAGCGGCACGAATTGAATGCGGATTCGCATTATAGGTATCATCGATCAATGTCAAAGTACCGTTTGGCAGATTATGCTTAAGGAAATTTAAACGACCTTTGGCACCGAGAGCTTGGCTTAATCCCAGTGCAGTGGTGGTCAGCGGAATGTCGAGTGCGAGTGCAAAAGCTGCTGCTGCCAGCGCATTTTCGATGTTATGCGCGCCTGAAAATGGCAGATCAACGCTAATCGTGTCGCGTTTCGCATTTAAAGTGAATTGGCTAGAAGTGGGGAGTATTTCAATATGAGTTGCAAACACATCGCTGTTGTTTTGGTCGCCGCCAAAGCGAATAGTTTGGAAATTGCGTGCCGCTTGTGCGATCACTTCACTGAAATCGCCTTGCGCAGGAATGATCGCAATCCCATCAGCCGCCAAGCCTTGAAAAATCTCAGACTTGGCGCGGGCAATCCCTTCGCGTCCGCCGAACTCGCCGACATGTGCCGTACCAATGTTCAACACTCCTGCGACTTTAGGCTTGACCATCGCGGTGGTGTAGGCGATTTCACCAATGTGATTTGCGCCCAGTTCCATGACTGCAAAACGATGTTGTGGCGTCAATTCCAATAACATCATGGGTACGCCTAAATCATTATTCAAATTACCGCGGGTCACTAACACTTCTGCATCACTGCTGTGCGAACGTAAAATGCTACCGATCATTTCTTTGGTCGTAGTTTTACCGCTTGAGCCAGTGAGTGCAACGGTTTCTAATTGTGGGAAACTCTGGCGGCGTGCGGTCGCTAAACGACCTAAGGCGAGGCGGGTATCATCAACTAACAATTGTGGAATCGATACATCAGCGATCAGGCGCGACACGATCGCAACGACTGCACCTTGTTTTGCGGCATCAGCAACGTAGTTGTGCGCATCGAAACGCTCACCAATCAATGCTAAAAACGCATCGTTGGATTGAATGAGACGAGTATTTGAGATGATGCGAGCGACTGAAATATCGCTCTTTTCGCTTGCTACTGGATGCCAAGTGCCTCCCGTTGATTGCGCAAGTTCAGCGGCTGTCCAATGGGGCAAAGGCGTTGATGGCGCTGCGAGTTCAGTCATGAAAAATCAATCTGTAAAATGAAATAAAAATGGCGCATTGTTATGGATTGTCCTTGATTCGCAAGTATTTTGCTAGTCTTCCATGATCTTTAAAACGGCAATTAAATCGTGAATGAAAGGTTTCTTTTACCTCTTCAAATCAGCATCGGTTGTCACAGGCAACGTCTGTAATGCAGCACGGGCTTGCGCTAACTCCACTGCATCATCAAACCAATGTCTGACACCCTCAATTTCTTGATAATTCTCATGACCTTTACCCGCAAGAACGATCGCATCCCCAGTTTTGCTGTCGCGTACAGCGTGTAATATCGCTTGTCTACGGTCAGGAACAACGGTAATTCTTTGCAATTCATCAGCAGTTAAATCTCGTAGCATATCGGCAATAATTGCTTCAGTCGCTTCGCTGCGTGGATTGTCTGAGGTCACGATTAGACGATCTGCATCATTCAGTGCCGCACGTGTCATTAGTGGGCGTTTACCACGATCACGGTCTCCGCCACAGCCAAATACACAAGTCAATTTGCCATCCACATGCGGCCGTAAACTGGTTAAGACTTGAGTGAGCGCATCAGGCGTATGTGCATAATCGACAATCAATAACAGCGAGTCATCCGCAATCACTTGCATCCGTCCAGCCGCACCAATCAAGTGAGGTACAGCTGCCAAGACCTCAAGCAATGATAGTCCCAAAGCCAATGCTCCCGCGACTGCCGCCAACAAATTGGCAACATTAAAGCGACCAAGTAATGGGCTTTGTAATGTAACGACACCAAAAGGCGTTTGAACCTCTAAAGTCGCACCATTTAGGGTAAAGGCGGATTTTAAAATATAAAAATCTGCGACAGATTGCATCGAATAACGCCAAACCACGGCGTCTTGAGGAAAGTGTTCGAGCATGAGTGAACTTGTAGGATCGTCGGCATTGACGATTGCGTATTTCAAATCTGGGAAATAGTGCGGATTAAACAGTCGTGATTTGGCTTCGGCATAGGCTTCAAAAGTGCCGTGATAATCCAAATGGTCACGCGTGAGATTGGTAAAAATCGCCACTTCAATAGGCGTACCCGCCAATCGACCTTGTTCTAAACCGTGTGAACTGGCTTCCAAGCAGGCGAGGGTTGCACCTTGCGCCGCATAATCATGCAGCTTGTTTTGCAGAAGCAAGGCATCCACCGTGGTGTGTGTGGATGGCGTAAGATTCGGTACAATGCCATTTCCCGTCGTTCCCATAACCGCACTGAGTTGACCCGCGTGCGTCCAAATTTCAGCTAAAAGTCGGGTGACTGTGGTTTTGCCATTGGTGCCAGTAACTGCAGCAACACGCGTGGTATTTGCAAGAGGCTTGATTTGTTGATTAAAGCGTCGAGCGATGCCCCCAATGCGTTGACGCAAATCAGCCAGATAGACGATTCGCGGTTCATTACTGAAACCTAAAGTTTTTGCATCGACCTCAGACAAAATCAATGCGGCACCTTGAGTCAGCGCACTTTGAATATAGCCCGCCATTTTTGCATTGATTTCAGCTTGCGTTGCAGCGGGCGCGGTGCCTTTGATGGCAAAGAATAATATACCCGCTTTAATATGGCGACTGTCGATTGCTAACGCTTGAATGTCAGTATTGGTAATTGTTTGATCTAAGTTCGTGTATTGCTCACCATGACCCAATTGCGCCTGATCTTCAAAAAAATCGACAAACTTAACCCCTTGTGGAGATGTATTTTCGATGGTCGAATCGTTTGGCGAATGGGTCATGTTGGTCTGTTATCTCTTTATTGTTTTGGTGGGTTCAAGCGCTTTATCCATGGGCACATTCATCAAGCGCAATGATTCAGACATGATTTTTTGGAAAATAGGCGCAGCAACCAGACCGCCATAGTATTGACCGACAGGGTTTTCAACCACAACGGCGATCACGATACGTGGATGGCTGGCGGGAGCCATACCCACAAACACGCCGCGATATTGGTTAGCGGAATAACCGCGACCATCGGGGTTCACTTTATGCGCTGTCCCTGTTTTACCTGCAACGCGATAGCCTGCGATCGCCGCTTGTGGCGCAGTGCCACCCTGAACAGTCACACCTTCCATCATGGTAATCACTTCACCAGCAATTTTACTGTCAAATAAACGTTTGGCTGGCGGAGTGCCTGTCAGTTTACGCAGCGTCACAGGATGTTCAACACCACCAGATGCGATCGTTGCGTAGGCTTGCGCCAGTTGTATGAGGCTGACGTTAATTGCGTAACCATAAGACATAGTCGCAACTTCAGCTTGGTTCCACAGGTTTTTCGGTAGAATTAAACCGCGACTTTCACCAGGGAATCCAAGCGTGGTTTTTTTACTAAAACCAACCCGTTGGTAGAATAGAGGCAAGGTGTCGTTCGGTAACGATAAGGCGATTTTTGCCGCACCAACGTTACTCGATTTGACAATAATGCCTTTTAAATCAAGCACACCATTATTGCCATGATCACGAATCGTATGATTGCCGATCACCAGCGAACCAGGGGAGGTATTGATTTGCGAATAAGGCTGGTATTTTCCTGATTCGAGCGCCGCGACCATCGTCAGCGGTTTCATGGTCGAACCTGGTTCAAAGCTATCAATCACCGCACGGTTACGCATCGCGTCTTTATTGCTTAATCCATTCGGATCATTGGGATTGTACGAAGGCCAACTCGACATCGCGAGCACTTCTCCTGTCTCAGCATCCAATGCAACTGCCGTTGCTGAACGTGCATTATTGGCAATACCGCCCGCGGCTAATTCGCGGTACATGATGTACTGAATGCGTCCATCAATACTCAGATTAATGTCCTCACCCGGACGATCCGCTTTCACAAGATCGACGTCTTTAATGCGATTACCTTGCTTGTCATGGATGACGCGCATTTGGCCGTCTTGACCCATGAGCACATCGTTATACTGTGCTTCTAAGCCTTCAATGCCTTTGCCGACACGATTGGTTAAACCGAGTAACTGTGCATTCGGTTGGGCTTGTGGGTAAAAGCGTTGGTAGTCGGTTTGTTTGTATACCGACTGGAATTTACGACTTCGAACCACTTCTGCATCTTCTGGACGCATCTGTCTGCGGAGTAAGAGATAGCGCGAACGTGGCTTGCTTTGGATTTTGGCGCGTAAATCATTCGGATCAATCCCGACCGCTAATGCCAATGCATTTAAATCAAAATTAGTTTTTGGTATTTTTCGCTTTAAAGCTTTGCTGTTTGGGTCTTTGCGAAGAGCGACAAGTGTTTCTTCCATTTCAGCTTTTTGCTGTAAATATTCTTTTGGATCTAACCACAAGGTGGACAACGGCGTGCTGATCGCCAGTGGCGTGTCATTGCGATCCAAGATCATGCCACGATGGGCGGGAATGCGATCAACACTCATCACCATCGCATCTGCTTTTGCTTTAAGAAATTGATGCTGGATCACTTGTAAATAAAAAGCACGAACCATCAGTAAGCTAAAAATCGCAATGGTGACACCCCACAAAACGCGGAAGCGCCAGCCATCGCGTTGTACTACTGCGCGTTGTGAAACGCTGCTTTGTCGCTTAGCGATGCGTTTAGAAGGTGTGTTCATGGCTCGACTCCTTGCGACGTTGCAGGCATTGCACCATCGATCGGAGGTAATTCTGGTGCGACACTAAATTGTGAAGTCGCTGTGAGATGTTTATTTGGAATCTCTAAAGTCATCACCTGATTGGCGGGTGGTGAGAACATATGTAAATAAATCACGGCACGACTACCAATTTGCGAGGTTGCACCAAAGGTTTGTTGTTCAATCAGTAAGCGTCCCCATTCCACGTCAAGTTGATCGCGAATTTGTTTCGATTTTTGCAGCACTTTGAATTCATCGCGCGTTGCGTTGACTTGGAACGCGACACTGAGTGCGCTGCCAATCACGCCCGCAACGAGTACCGAAACAAGTATCGCGTCTATCAGCGCAATGCGAAAAGAAGACGGGCTGTTTGCCGCAGGTTTTTTCATCGCTGATAATTGTGTAGATGATTGCATAGTAGTCGGTGCTGAGCTAGACATGGGACGGGAAGGATGATTCATTGTATCGCTTCTTGGGTGCGTTCGGCGACACGTAACCATGCGCTACGCGCACGCGGATTGGCGTCTATTTCTGCGTCAGATGGTGCAATACGTCCGACTTTTTTTAAGATTTTATTTT
>JACMMY010000073.1 GCA_014378805.1 Moraxellaceae bacterium | reverse complement strand
AGCTTGTCTTCTTCCGCCAACTCATCCATACCCAAGATCGCGATGATGTCTTTGAGTTCTTTATAACGTTGGAGCAAGGTTTGTACACCACGCGCCACGTTGTAATGCTCTTCACCAACAATCGCTGGATCAAGCTGACGTGACGTTGAATCCAATGGATCAACCGCAGGGTAAATACCTTGTGACGCGATATCACGTGACAAAACAACAGTCGCATCCAAATGGGCGAAGGTCGTTGCTGGTGATGGATCGGTCAAGTCATCGGCTGGAACATAAACCGCTTGAATTGAAGTAATCGAACCGGCTTGAGTCGAAGTAATACGCTCTTGCAATACGCCCATTTCTTCAGCGAGTGTTGGTTGATAACCCACAGCTGATGGCATACGACCCAAGAGTGCAGATACTTCAGTACCAGCCAATGTATAGCGATAAATGTTATCCACGAACAAGAGAACGTCACGGCCTTTGCCGTTTTCGTCTTTTTCGTCACGGAAGTATTCAGCCATGGTCAAACCTGTCAACGCAACGCGTAAACGGTTACCCGGTGGCTCATTCATCTGACCATAAACCATGGCTACTTTATCAAGTACGCCAGAGTCTTTCATTTCATGGTAGAAGTCGTTCCCTTCACGAGTACGCTCACCCACACCAGCAAACACAGACAACCCACTGTGTGCTTTTGCGATGTTGTTGATGAGTTCCATCATGTTAACGGTTTTACCTACACCCGCACCGCCGAACAGACCAACTTTACCTCCCTTCGCAAACGGGCAGAGCAAGTCGATGACTTTAATACCCGTTTCAAGGATTTCAGTTGAGCCTGCTTGTTCAGCGTAGCTTGGTGCTGGACGGTGAATTGCCCAGTGATCTTTGGTCACAACTGGACCAGCTTCGTCGATTGGGCGTCCCAAGACGTCCATAATACGACCTAGAGTCGCATCACCTACAGGCACAGTGATTGGGCCCATAGTATTAGTAACAGGTAAACCGCGTTTTAGACCTTCGGTTGAACCCATCGCAATGGTACGCACGATGCCGTCACCCAATTGCTGCTGTACTTCTAATGTCGTTTCAGTGTTATCCACTGTCAGAGCATCATAGATCTTTGGAACGCTTGTGCGATCGAACGATACGTCGATAACCGCGCCAATGATCTGAACGATATGACCGCTACTCATGGCTGTCTCCTCAATTCAAAATAAAATCTAGTATCAAACCCGATGTCCTTACTCATTTCTAAATCAGGACATCGACTTCAGTGAATGCTGCTATTACTTTAATTTCTTAGCTATTACGTTAAAGCTAATACATCAATCAGTTACATCAATCAGTTAAACAAAATGTTTTTACATTCAAAGTTTTGTTAAACCGCAGCAGCACCACCGACGATTTCGGAAATTTCCCGAGTAATCGCAGCTTGACGCAACTTGTTGTAAACCAACTGTAGACTCTTGATCAAATCACCAGCGTTGTCGGTCGCAGCCTTCATCGCTACCATACGGGCAGCTTGTTCGGATGCAACGTTTTCCATGACGCCTTGATAAACCATAGATTCGATATAACGAAGCAACAATCCATTCAACACTTTCTCTGGATCTGGTTCGTAAATATAATCCCATGGATGATCACGATTCAGGCGCCAATCTTCCATCTGTTCTGCTGGCAACGGAACCAACTGTTCAACGGTTGGTTTTTGCGTCATCGCGTTTACAAAACGATTTGACACCAAATAAATACGATCAAGATCGCCATTATCAAATGCAGCCATCATGCTATGCACAGCGCCAGTCAATTGTTCCATGCTTGGTGCATCGCCCAGCTGAGTCGTTGCCGACAAAACTTTGCCACCGAAACTTTTGAAAAAAGTAACCGATTTAGAACCAATCAACGCAAATTGAACGTCAACTGACTGCTCTTGTTGCAATTTCACATGCTGAACCACACGTTTGAACAGGTTGATATTTAAACCACCTGCCAAACCACGATCAGACGATACCACGATATAACCAACGCGCTTAATTGGGCGTTCAATCATATAGCGATGTTTAAACTCAGGATGTGCTTGCACCAAATGGGCAATCACTCGACGCATGCTTTGGGCATACGGACGACCTGCAACCATGCGTTCTTGAGCGCGACGCATCTTACTGGCAGCAACCAATTGCATCGCACGCGTAATTTTCTGCGTGCTTTTGATGCTGACCACTTTGGCGCGAATTTCTTTTAGACTTGCCATACGCTTACCATGCTCTGCTAATATGAAAGCCAGAAGGGCTTTAGCATTTGAATACCCTTAAAAATATCAAACACTAAAACCCACCTGATTAATAGGCTTGAGTCGCTTTAAAGGCTGTAATACCTTTACGCAATTCGGCTTCGATGTCTTTGTCGTAGTTTGCAGTTTCATCAATATTGGTCATTAACGCACCATGTTGTGAACGCATAAATGCAAGCAATGCTGCTTCAAAGTCACCAATTTTATTAACTGGTACATCGGTCAAAAAGTCTTCGTTTGATGCGAAAATCGCAACAGCTTGATCTGCCAATGAGAACGGTGCGTATTGCTTTTGCTTCATCAGCTCTGTAACGCGCTGACCATGCTCAAGTTGTTTACGAGTCGTTTCATCAAGGTCTGATGCGAACTGAGCAAACGCTGCCAATTCACGATACTGCGCCAAAGCGGTACGGATACCACCAGACAATTTCTTGATAATTTTAGTCTGAGCAGCACCACCCACACGCGATACCGAAATACCCGCGTTAACCGCAGGACGGATGCCTGAGTTAAACAGTGATGATTCTAAGAAGATCTGACCATCAGTAATCGAAATGACGTTGGTTGGAACGAATGCAGATACGTCACCCGCTTGGGTTTCGATGATTGGCAATGCGGTCAATGAACCTGTTTTGCCTTTCACTTCGCCGTTGGTGAACTTCTCAACATAGTCAGCAGATACGCGCGCAGCACGCTCAAGCAGACGTGAATGGAGATAGAACACGTCGCCAGGATACGCTTCACGACCTGGTGGACGACGCAGTAACAAAGAAATTTGACGATATGCAACAGCTTGCTTAGACAAGTCATCATAGACGATCAGCGCATCTTCACCGCGGTCGCGGAAGTATTCGCCCATCGTGCAACCTGAGTAAGGTGCAAGGAACAACAATGATGCAGGATCAGAAGCACTTGCCGCCACAACAGTGGTGTACGCCATAGCGCCAGTTTCTTCGAGTTTACGTACGACGTTTGCAATGGTCGATTGTTTTTGACCGATCGCAACATAGATACATTTAATGCCTGAAGATTTCTGTGCAATGATCGCGTCGATTGCCAATGCTGTTTTACCAGTTTGACGATCGCCAATGATCAATTCACGTTGGCCACGGCCAACTGGAATCATCGTATCGACTGATTTATAACCCGTTTGTACTGGCTCATCAACCGATTGACGCCAGATCACGCCTGGTGCAACTTTTTCGACTTTATCAGTCAATTTTGCATTGATTGGACCTTTGCCGTCGATTGGATTACCCAGCGCGTCAACAACGCGACCAAGCAATTCAGGACCGACTGGCACTTCAAGGATACGACCTGTACAACGGACTTTTTGGCCTTCTTGTAAGTTCAAGAAGTCACCAAGCACTACTGCACCGACTGAATCCTGTTCTAGGTTCAGTGCCATGCCGTAGAGGCCGCCGTCAAATTCGAGCATCTCACCATACATTGCATCAGCCAGACCATGAATCCGCACGATACCGTCAGATACCATGACAATGGTACCTTCGTTGCGGGCTTCGGCGCTGGTGTCCAGATCGCTGATACGCTGTTTAATGAGCGCACTGATCTCAGAAGGATTCAGTTGTTGCATTGCGCTTTCCTCAATGATTTAAAAATTCTTTAATTATGCTGTTGATGATTCAAAAAAGAATCAACCAGCCAGCAAGCTAGTACGTAATTTTTCCAATTTGCCAAGGACTGAATCGTCGATGACTTGATCGCCTGCACGAATCACAACACCAGCGATCAGTTCAGGTTTAATTTCAACCTGACTGTTAATCTTGGTACCAAAACGAGCTGCCAAACGATCAGTCAATGCTTTCTCTTGCTCAGATGTCAGAGCAAAAGCAGATTCAATGACCACATCAGTCTCATTTAAACCCTTTGCTTTTTGCAGTTCAAACTCTGCATTCACGTAAGGCAATAGAGACAGACGATCGTGTTTAGCAAGCTGAGCCAAGAAGTTCTGAAAATCAGTACTAATCTTTCCATCTAACTGATTACCCAAAACAGCAACAACGGCTTGAACCTGTTGTTGTTGATCCAGTGTAGGACGAGTCAAATATTCAGAAAAAGTCTGATCTTGAACGACCACACTCGCGTTAGCGAGCGCGTTTGACCATGCTTCGATACCGTTTGCTGGATCTTGCTGTTCTGCCGCGTACGCAAATGCTGCTTTAGCATATGGACGCGCAAACGTTGAAAGTTCAGCCATGATACGCCTCGATTACAGTTCAGCAGCTAGCTTATTGAGCATAGCAGCATGTGCATTTTGATCGACTTGGGCTTTCAGGATTTGTTCAGCACCTGAAACCGCCAAAGCAGCAACTTGACTACGCAATGCTTCACGCGCTTGATTGATCTCTTGATCAATCGCTTCACGTGCTTGCTGACGAATACGCTCGCCTTCAGCAGTTGCTTGTGTGCGCGCATCTTCAATCAGTTGAGCAGCACGACGATTTGCTTGTTCGATCAGTTGTGCTGTTTGCGCTTTAGACGCATTCAGCTCTTCCTGCACTTTATTCTGGGCAGTTGCCAGTTCAGCTTTCGCAACTTCAGCAGCATTCAGACCGTCAGCAATTTTGCTTTGACGTTCTTGAATTGCGCCGATCAGCGGCGGCCAAACAAATTTCATGCAAAATGCGACAAAGAGTGCAAATGCAATAATTTGGCCTAACAGGGTGGCATTAATATCCATTTCATTCCCTCTCGTATGTTAAGGGGAAAGGATTAAGGTGCGACTTCAGCAGTTGCAGCTGGTGCAGATACAGCAACTGGTGCAGATGCAGCAGCGTCTTTCGCTTGAGCGATGAACGGGTTACTGAAAATGATGAACAAGCCCAAACCAACCGCGATCATTGGTACAGCGTCAACCAAACCCATAACAACGAAGAATTTAGTTTGCAATTGTGGACCGAGTTCTGGTTGGCGTGCAATCGCTTCGATGAAACGACCACCAAGGATACCAATACCAATCGCTGCACCAAGTGCGCCGAAAGCAAGAAGAAGAGCACCAGCAATAGCTGTTAAACCGATTAAACTTTCCATTTAGAGTGACCTCAGGTTGGTTAAAAACAAAAAAAACAAGATAAAGAAAACAAAAACTAAAACATTAAATGAAGCAACATCTGCCGCTGGCGATTAGTGTTTCTCGCTCGCCATCGACAAGTAAACAATCGTCAACATCATAAAAATAAACGCTTGCAAGCTGATGATCAGAATATGGAAGATCGCCCAAGGAACAGACAACGACCACTGTAACCACCAAGGCAACAAACAGATCAGAATAAAGATCAATTCGCCAGCATACATATTACCGAAGAGTCGCAAAGCCAGTGACACTGGACGCGCAATAAACACCACGATTTCTAAGAAAAAGTTGATTGGAATCAAGATTAATTGAATCAATTTGTTTTTTGCAGAGAATGGTTGCAGGGTCAATTCACCGACAAAACCACCCAAGCCTTTTTCTTTAATGCTGTAGAAAATGATCAGTGCAAAGACTGACAACGACATACCCATGGTGATGTTAGGGTCTGTGGTTGGTACGACTTTCATAAATACATGGTGTGGGTTTGCGCCAAAGAACGTTGATGCAATCCACTGTGCAGTCATTGGAATGAAGTCAACTGGGAACAAATCCATGAAGTTCATGAGGAAAATCCACACAAAAATCGTCAGCGCCAATGGTGCAATGAGCTTTGAAGTGCCGTGATACGTATCACGCACACTGGTATCGACAAATTCAACGATGATTTCAATTGCTGCTTGCAATCCGCCTGGTACGCCAGCCGTTGCACGACGCGCAACCAACCAAAACAATACACAAAAAACGAGACCTAGACCGAGTGACCAGCCCATTGAATCCAGATTGATAGAATTAAATCCCATCGCTTTGGCTTCAGCCGCATCATGTGCAATCGTCCACTCGCCTGTTGCCGGACTTTTACCATACGTCAAATGCGTTAAATGGTGGGTAATATACTCAGAGGAGGTGATTGTCTGCTGTTCAGCCATTGGGCACACCTATTAAAGACTAAAGTTAAAAATTTAAAAACAAAAACAGTAATGTATCTGATGATCAATCGGACCAGCCAGCCTACTTAAACGTTGTATCAACGCAAATTCTAAAAACGACGCACATTAGAGTCGGTATTTATCACGCATGCAATGTCGATTTATTTCACATTTCTGGCAGATTCGTTCTATTTTAAGCAAACAAAACAATGCAAACGACAGACCAAAGAAACCTAAAATAAATAAAACGACGATGAATCTACGCTAATACATCAACCCGCATTAGCAAACGCATTTTCAGTCATCTAAAAGACATTTCAATGAAAAAAACGCTTTAAAACAAAATTAGTCATGCTTTACAATTAATTTTTAAATCTGCCAAGCCACATGGGATACACCCATGACATCGCTTGAACTGCGGCAAAACCAGCAAGCAAAGCCCCTGCTGACAATGGATGCACCGTACGAAAGACGATAAAAAATCCAGCAATCACGATGATAAATTTGCCTGCCATGCCTTGGTAAAATCCCACCAGCATCAACCGACCATTACCACCACATCGAAACGATTTCCATGCCGCATAGCTACTACCCAACCAACCAATCAGCGCACCAATGACCGCACTTTTTGCGACCAGCACACCCGACAACTGCCAACCCAACAACGCAATCAGTGGAATAACGCACGCCTGAACCACAACCAAACCAAAAGGAAAATCATGTTGTATCAAAGGACTAGGCTTACTCATTCTCAATCAACATCCACGCTGCGCAGCTTTTCAGTTTTGGCGAAAAATCAATTTGGATAAAATTTCGCCAGATTGGGGCGCGATCATTATAGGGATGTGACGGGTTTGTTGCAAGGGTGAGCAAGAAAATGATTGATTTTTTATTAAAATGCGCGTGCGTTTTTAATGACCAAAACACTATTGCACACACTGTTCAAGTCGTTGTGCAAGTGCTTGCCAACCTTGAATAAAATCCGTAGATGCAGCCATCACCTCATCAATCGGGTAATAATCCATCGGTTGTAGCTTCCTCATTAACGCGGAGTTAGGCTGACGTTCGGCAAACAGACACACCGCATTAGCATGAGGGCGATGTTGTTTTAACCAGATTAACTGCCCCATACTCGGCGGTAAATCAGGATCAGCAGTCAGTGCGCCCGCAAATTGCAGATTTAACGATTTCTCAAGGTAATGATAGGCATCATGATACGCCCAGTATGTGCGTGGCTTTTGCGATTGTTCAGCACGAACAACATGCTGTAAACGTACACTAAAATTCTTGGCATTTTGCATATATTGACTGGCGTACCGCGGAAATTGTTTAGCCCGTACTGTCGCAATTGCATAGGCAATCCCAATCGCATTGTAGGGATCCAACCAAATATGAGGATCGAGTGACTGTGGAATCGCTCGTCCTTTAACATCGCGTAAAGGTAAGCGATGAAAGGCTTTCAGATCGAATAAAGCAATCGCATTGCGCTGATTCTCAAGCAAATCGTAGAGCGGCGCCTCGTAGTCGCGTCCAAACCAAATCACAAAATCAGACTGTTTCAATAATAAACGATCAGATGGACGCAGATTAATATCATGACCACTCGACGCTGGCGGCAGCAACAGCACAGGTTGCTCAATTCCTGCAGTGACTGCTTTGGCGATTAGATATAAAGGGTGCGTACTTGCAACCAACGTCCCAGCCTGTGCACTTGAAAAACACACGATTGCACAGCTAAATGCGACCAGAACCAAGAGACGATGCAGAGCAGACATGTGAGCGCCAAGCGTTATATCAAAATAGATCGATTATGTTACACTATTACATTAACTTTGCGTAGACGATCACTGCACCATTCCGAATGCCAATAATCCTTCATTGTGATTCGAATCTTGTAGGCGTGTCTTCAATGAAGAACGAATGATGAAGAGTGAAAAAGATGAATAAATACACCCCAATCATATCAACGCATGATGCGACGCATTGCCAATATACGCATCATCAGCATGACCACAGTATTGCGAATCATAGTCATGAAAATTGTGTACACGATACGCATACTCACTCGATTGCCAAGCGTATCGCGGATGCAGAGCTGGAATGTCAACGTCGTGGTGTGCGCTGGACTGCGCTGCGGAGTGATGTGCTGACGCTCATTCTGCAAGCCGCACAACCTGTTGGCGCTTATGATTTACTGGCAAAAATGGCGCATCAAGGGCGTCCGCCTGCACCGCCGACCGTTTATCGCTCATTGGATTTCTTGCTCGAACAAGGTTTTATTCATCGTCTCACGTCTATTAATGCCTTTGTGCCTTGCTGCCATCCGCGTTATGGACATCAAGCGGCATTCCTCATTTGTACGCGCTGCCATCGGGTCGATGAAGCAGAATCACATGATTTACAACATGTTTTAGAATCTCTCGCAAAGCAAGGTGGTTTCTTGCCACAACAGACGACTATAGAAGTCGCTGGTTTGTGTGTGTCTTGCCAAAAAACTGAGTTTGCAGAGAATGCTGCCTCGACGCAATCCGATACACCCAGATCAAAAGAAACAACTCTTAAAAAACCGAGAAAAACCAAGGTGCAATTATGAATACCACTGTTGCGCCACGTTACAGCTTTATTCCCGCATCGCCAGCACCGTCAGCGCAGCCACTGATTGAAATCGATCAGGTGTCAGTGCTGTTTGATCAGCGCGTGGCGCTTAATAAAGTCTCACTCACGCTCGCGCCACGCGAAATTGTCAGCTTAATTGGTCCAAATGGTGCAGGAAAATCGACATTGGTTAAAGTGGTCTTAGGACTGCAAAAAATCAACAGTGGCACGAGACAAGTGCATGGCGATTTAAAAATTGGCTATGTGCCGCAACGTTTTCATTTATCGAGAAGCATGCCGCTGCGGGTGCGTGATTTATTTGATCTGATTCGCACGACGCCTGATTTTCGTAATCAAATTTTGGAAGACACAGGTTCAGCGAACTTACTCAATCGTGATGTTCAAGATTTATCGGGCGGTGAACGGCAACGGGTTTTATTGGCACGAGCATTATTGATTCGACCGAATTTGTTGGTGCTGGATGAGCCGATGCAAGGTTTGGATATTCACTCGGAAGAAGAGCTGTATGCCTATGTGCGCACGCTGCCAGACCGTTATGGCTGCGCGGTGCTGATGGTGTCGCATGATTTACAGTGGGTGATGCAGGGCACGCAACGGGTTATTTGTCTGAATCATCATATTTGTTGTAGCGGCACGCCTGCCAGTGTGTTGCAAGATCCTGCTTATCAAGCGATTTTTGGTACTGCGCGTGTGCCGTATGAGCATCATCATGACCATTGTCGCCATGAGGATTTACATCACGATCATCACCACATGAATGCCACGCCGCATATTCATCCTGAAGTCGCCATCGACTTATTAGAGCCAACATCAAAAGACACAAACGAGGCAGGGCACTAATGGATTACATCAGCTTACTCGCCCCTGCTTGGACGATGGGTGCATTACTCGTGTTCCTGACTGCGCCGCTCGGCTGCTTGATGTTGTGGCGCAGAATGTCCTTCTTTGCCGACACCTTGGCGCATGGCACCTTGCTCGGCGTGGCACTGGCGGGATTATTGGCATTGCCTTTTTGGGTTGGCGTGCTGTCTGTTTCAGGTTTCTTGGTCATGATTTTATGGGCGTTTCAAGATCGACGCTTGCCAATGGATGCCCTACTCGCGCTTTGTTCGTCCGCCTTATTGTGTAGCGGCTTGTTATTGGTCAATCAATTGCCTGCGTTACGTCCTGAATTGATTGGTTATTTGTTCGGGGATTTGTTAGCACTTAATTGGTCTGATTTGCCAATTTTGCTGATTGCAACGATTGCTGGGGTTGGTGTGCTAGCGTGGAACTGGAAGTTTCAACTTCGTCTCGCGATTGATACCGATATGGCCGCCAGTGAAGGCGTTCATGCCAGTGGTCAGCGCTTGGTTTTTATGTTGGTATTGGCGTTATTTACGGTGTTGGCGTTGAAGGCGGTGGGAACATTGCTCATGGGCGCGTTGCTGGTGATTCCTGCGTTGACTGCTCGTTTGTGGGCGCGTTCGCCACATCAAATGGTCGGTTTCGCGTTCTTGTTTGCTCAACTGGGAATCGCTGGTGGTTTGTGGGGTAGCGTTTGGTTGAATATCGCAACGGGTGCGGCGATTGTGTTGGTGATGGCGTTGGTGTTTGGGGTGTTGTTTTTGGGGCAGAAGGTTAAGGCTAAGCGCAGTGTCCAGCAGTTTGTTTAATGAAAACCCTCTAAATTATGAGCAACTAAAGATCACAATGAGGAACTATGAGCCATCCTGAAATATTTTATAAATATTTATCGCCAGATACAGCCAAAATTGTACTAGAAAGCTCACGATTACGATGGTCTAGCCCACTTTCATTCAATGACCCTGCGGAATTTCAACGCATGCCACGGTTTGAACCCACTGTAGTTACCGCAACAAAGTCATGGATAGAATTGCTAATTGGTGCTGCTCGTGGGAAGCTAAATATTAATAAATCCCTTCTTTCACAACAGTCTAGTATGCTGCTGGTTCTTATAAGGGAACTATTAAATAAAAATATTTCTGAATCTGAAATTATCAACGCCTTAACATCTCAAATTGGCGAATCCGACAAACACATTGCAGAAGGTTTACGAGATTTCTTCAATCTAGACTTCATGTCTAGTGCTCGTATTATCTGCGTTACTACAGATTTTAGTAACGATGCGATGTGGGCACATTATGCTAATAATCATAAAGGCTGCGTTCTTGGATTTAAGCATATCGAGGATTTATCAACCCCGTTTCTTGCCGCAAAGAAAGTCAACTATTCTGAACATCCTCCAATAGTAGGCTCTGGTATAGATTTTCTACTGTATGGACATAATAAAGAACTTTTGGATGCAACAATTAACGCTGTTTGTTACACCAAGAAATCATCTTGGCAATATGAACAAGAATGGCGAGCTGTTACTTGGCGCCAAGATGAAAATGATGCTCAATTTAAGGACTATTTTTTTTATTCTGAAGAGCTTGAATCTATTACGCTTGGTTGTAAAGCAACCCCTGAGACCGAAGCTATAGCGACTCATCACATCAAAAGTAATTATAAAAACTGCAAACTTTATCGTCTTACTTCAAAGTCAGGTGAAACCAAACGGAACCTTATTGACATCACCTAATGTAGTGTAGACTTTACTAATCTTCAATGGGATATTGACTATCTGCGATGGGTTCAACCCAGCCTTCATATCTTGATTGACATATTTTACAAATTACATAAAACAGCAAAAGCCATGTGATTTTTGCATTAGGAAAACATATGAAATTTCTTAAGACCAAAATTTTTCTTTTATTTTTATGTATTTCACCTATTCTACATGCTGAGCTAAGCACTGAAGATAAAAAGAAATTTGGTAATTATTTAACACCTGTATCCGTTCATTCAAAACAAGAATACGATTATGTAAAAGTTTTATTTATCTCATTAAAATTACGCGATTTAGTAAAAGTTTTTCCAAAAAACAATGAAACTGAAGCACAAAAAATTTTAAGGGCGAGAGATATTTGTAAAAGCCTTGGCGTTACGTATTCCGAAATAGACTTTATAAAACTAAACTCTAAGTTTCAAAAACCTGCCGATTTAGAAACAATAAATTCAAATATGTCTCATATTGATACCTTCACAAATAAGATGAATCTCTCGCCAGATACTTGTAAAAATATTACAGAATTAATTAGTACTAATCCTGAAAGATTCATAGCAGCTTATTCCGAATAAAATAAGCAAGGATGGACTTTTAGCCCATCCTCTATTTGTATTCACAAGAATAAAACTAAAACCTTCCCATCACCTTCACAAACTTGTCTAACAAAAACGACCAATAAGCATTTGTTGTACAGGCGTGCTCTGCTATATTACTCGTTTTGCCGCATCACTAAGCTAAAGCCATGAATCCTGCTATCCAGTCTGCCCTTGAAATCGCTATCACCCAACTCAAAACTGACGGGACTTTGCCTGCTGATTGGCAAGACAAAAGCAGCCTAAGTCGCACCAAAGATCGCAACCACGGTGACTTCGCGTCCAACATCGCCATGCTCGCAGCAAAAGCAGCAGGTGCAAAACCACGTGATTTAGCTGAAAAAATCGTCGGCGCACTGCCCGTACACGATGACATCCTAAAAGTCGAAATCGCAGGCCCTGGATTTATCAACTTCTTCTTAAATGACGACCAACGTTTTGCCATCCTCGATCAAATCGCAACCGATGCCGATCT
>JACMMY010000072.1 GCA_014378805.1 Moraxellaceae bacterium | reverse complement strand
TGTGATTTTATTTTCGGCATTAAACAGTATGCCAAATATCGATCCAACGCATCGACTGTTACTTGCCAGTGGGTTAGTTATTCTCATAGGGATTTTCTTTGTTTTGGCATCCATTGCCAAACTCGGTGAGGCATCTAATTTTATTGCTAAACCCGTACTTCGCGGGTTTGCCGTTGGACTTTCGATCACGATTATCATTAAGCAACTACCCAATATCGTCAATGTAAAACCGACGCATTCTGATATTTTTCATTATGTGAATGATCTAGCGCTTGGCCTGCCGCATTGGAATATGACAGGGCTAGCCATTGCCACTGTTGCACTGATTTTTCTTAAAATATTTGCGCGGTGGAAAATAATACCGGGTGCACTCTTAGTCATTGCGGGGGGTATCGCATTAGATGTTTATGGTTTCACCGCTGCTCACGGCGTAACAGCGGTCGGTGCGATTAAACTATCTCTAGAATGGCCGACATTACCCAACCTCAGCCGTTCTGAGTGGATAAAAATGGCTGAGCTTGCGATTGCAATGCTCATGATTATCTATGCAGAATCTTACGGTTCGATTCGTACTTTTGCGATCAAACACGGTGATAAATCCTCGCCAAATCGTGATTTGTTGGCTTTCGGGATATCCAACATCGCCTCAGGTTTTTTCCACGGTATGCCTGTCGGTGCAGGTTATTCTGCGACGTCAGCCAATGAAGCGGCAGGCGCACAAAGTCGATGGGCGGGATGGATTGCAGGGATCATCGTACTCGGACTGGTTCTGACGCTCCTGCCATGGATTGAACATACGCCCGAACCTATTCTTGCGGCGATCGTCATCCATGCCGTCCGTCACAGCATTTCGTGGGACGCATTTCGGCCTTATTTTTTATGGAGGCGCGATCGAACGATCGTTGTCTCAGCCGTTTTAGCGGTGCTGGTTTTAGGCGTTTTAAATGGATTAATCGCCGCGATTGGCTTGAGTCTGATCATGATGCTGCGCACGATGTCCGATGTGCATGTCGCGTGGTTGGGCAAATTAGGCGACGGTCATGATTATGTGGATCTTAAACACCATATCAATGCAAAAAAAATTCCCAATGTCTTGATTGCACGTCCAGAATCAGCGGTTTTTTTTGCCAATGCTGAACGAATTTTTGCTTATATCCAGCAAAAATTGGAGCGCACGCCTGAAACTCAAGTGATCATTATCAGCTTAGAGGAGACACCAAATTTAGATAGTACAAGTTTAGAGGCGTTACGTGACTTTGCGGACACTATGCAAAAGCGCAGTATCCACCTTATTTTGGCAAGGATTAAATATCCGCTGCGCGAAATTTTTGAAGCAGTCAATTTACCTGAAATTCCTGCTTCATCTTATAGCGGCGGATTTAGTGTCGATGATGCTGTAATTGAAGCAAATAAAAAACTCAGTTGAGCCGCACTGTTTAACGGACAAACGTCGTCCAGCTAACATCGCCTAATACGGTATCCAGTATCATTTCTAACTGATCACCTGACTTCAACGCCCCAACACCTGCGGGCGTTCCTGTCATCACGACGTCGCCTTTTTCTAAGGTGAAGGTTTCGCTGATGTGTGAAATTAAACCCACGATATCAAATAGCATTTTCGATGTTTCACCGACTTGGCGGGTTTCACCGTTCACTTTGAAGGTATAACGCGCATTTGTGTAGTCGGCGATCATGTCGGGTGCGAGCCATTCACCGAGTACGCATGAGCCGTCATAAGATTTAGACCGCTCCCACGGATAGCCTTGATCTTTGAGGCTATTTTGTAGGTCACGCATGGTTAGGTCTAAGCCCAACGTCACACCTGAAATTGCAGCACGCGCTTGTTCTTCCGTTGCATTTTTGAGGGTTTGTCCGATTTGAATGGTGAGTTCGCATTCAAAGTGACATGAGCCTAAATCGGCATTCCAAGTAATGCCATCATTCAAGTCCGTTAAGCTGCTTGGCGGTTTGATAAATAGAATTGGCGTATCTGGAACAGCACTGCCGAGTTCTTTAGCATGATCAGCGTAGTTGCGACCGACGCAGACGATTTTGGAGGGTTTGGTCATTTATTAAAAGCCTTTGTCATTTAGAACTTTGGTTGATCACGTTCCATTTGGAATCCGTTTTCCTGAAACTCGGTTAATGCTTCTTCTAATTGGCGAAATTTGGAATATTCATCACTCATCTTTCTCAAATCCATTAAATTATCAATAAGATACTTTCGGGCATTTCTGGCAGATTTAGAAGGGGTGCTAGGATGTTGAATCCTATAGCACTGAATATCGTTGTTCAGTTTAAAGCCCCATAATTGCTTATCTGGAATACCCGCTCCAGTGAATAGACATCGATCCAAACAAACATTGCGTTCACCCTTTGTGGGGAAAAACTCTATCCTTTGTTCTGATGCTCCGGTGCCATTGGCAAAAATAATATACTGTGGCTTTAGAATTTCGATTTGTTTTTTAAGTAATTTTTCAGATAGTTTTTTAATATAATCAAAATCAGCACTATGTTTAGGATGGCTTTTTTTCCAAGAAAAGCAAAATAAATTAGCGTAAATTAAACCTTCACGTCCATATTCATTCTTTACTTCTCTTATGAAGTCAAGGAACGTACATCCTTTACTATATTTGGTCTTATTCAATCTTTTAGCTAAAAAATCCCTGTGAACGCTAACTGCTTTACTTATATACTCTTCAATAGGTAAAGGATCAAGATCGGGAGCAAGCACCTTCCAAGCACGAGTCTCTCGCCCAACAATCATGATCTTATTTTGCGCTGTGCTGTATCCGCTTTCGACCGATGGTAAAAATAATCCTGCAAGATCGTTATGTCTCTGACCACCATGTTGGATTAATTTATCAAGATACTTAGTATCTATATCTTTCAATATCTCACTATAGGCTTGGAATAAAAGTTCATTTTCCATTTAAAACATCCATGTCGAAATAAAGTGGACTTTCACTTCAGCAACTGCACTACTTTTTTAGGAACACTCACCGAAGGAGACAATCCCATACGCTTCACCCGTCGAGCAAACTTTTTGTCGTCAAATGAAGCAACCGTTTCGCATTGACGATAACTACTCAGATGTAAAGCATCCGCAAATTCAAGCCCCGCTAAACAATGTTCAATCGCCTGCGAAACAGTTTCTCGATCTTCAATGGTCACCTGCGGCAAAGCACATAAATGCTGAAAAACTTGCATAATTTCTGCAACAGAAAAACCATAATAGCCGCGCATCACCCATTCAAGTTCCAACAACACAGTCTTAGCGACCATGAGCGACTGTCCTGACTCAATAAGCTCGCGCGCAGACACCCGCTGATGCTGCGATTCAGCATCCTGAGCATCATCAATGTAATAACGTGCCAGAATATTGGTATCAAGTCCGATCATGATTGACCAAACTCGCAGGATCAAGATCAACAGCAACACTTGCTAAACTGCTTTTTAGCATCCCAAAACCAGACTGCTGCGGAGGTTGTGGATTGGACACCACATGCAACTCAACAGTCCCTTTTTCTAAGCTAAAACTCACTTTTGAACCTTGGCAAATACCTAGCTGCTGCCTGACCGATTTCGGTATCGTGACCTGCCCTTTGCTCGTAACAGAACAAATTTCCATGACACACGCCCTCAAAGTAATACCAAGTAAGGATTATATCAAAAATCGATCAAACACTCAAAAAATCTTCCCAGGATTCATTATCCCCTTCGGATCGAAGACTTTCTTGATTTCACGCAAATACTCAATCTCAACCGCATCACGCGTGTAATGCAAATAATCACGCTTCGTCATGCC
This sequence comes from Moraxellaceae bacterium, assembly GCA_014378805.1. Taxonomy (GTDB): domain Bacteria; phylum Pseudomonadota; class Gammaproteobacteria; order Pseudomonadales; family Moraxellaceae; genus Aquirhabdus. Next base: position 19,469 of record JACMMY010000072.1, on the reverse strand, counting down.
CACGCCATGTTCCGCAGAGATCGAACCGTCATATTTCTGCACGGTTTCGAACACTGACTTATTGACGACTTTACATTTCTCAAAGAACTCGTCTTTGGTCAGATTCACTGGCTTCAAGATATTCAAATGCAAATTGCCATCGCCAATATGACCAAACCAGCAAATTTCAAAGTCTGGGTAGGATTCACTCACAATCGCATCAATATCCGCAATAAACGCAGGCACATGCGTAATCAAGACTGAAATATCATTCTTGTACGGCGTAAACGGCGCAATCGTTTCGCTAATGTCTTCACGCAAACGCCATAGCGTCGCCGCTTGGGTTTGATTCTGACTCATCACGCCATCAATCACCCAGCCTTGCTCCATACAATGTTCAAACGTCTGCATTGCATCATCGACAATCGCTTCAAAACGACCTTCAAACTCAAGCAACACATAGAACGGACATTCAGTTTCAAACGGACGTGGGATTTTGGTATGCGCGATCACTTTTTGCATCGCGAGTTCGCCAAAGAACTCAAACGCCGTCAAATCAATGCGATTTTGGAAGGCTTGTAGAATATGCATCACCGCTGCAAATTCAGGGACACCTAAAACTAACACGCGTAAATCTTGTGGCTGACGCTCTAATTTAATATCGACTTCGCAAACGATTCCGAGAGTACCTTCCGCACCAATCATTAAGTGACGTAAGTCATAACCTGTGGCATTTTTAATCATGCCTTTATTCAGACGGAGGATGTCGCCTTTGCCTGTGACAACCGTCATGCCGAGTACCCATTGACGGGTCATGCCGTATTTGATGACTTTGATGCCGCCAGCATTGGTGCCGATATTGCCGCCAATCTGACTTGAGCCTGCCGAAGCAAAATCCACTGGGTAATACAACCCTTGCTCTTCGGCAAATTGCTGCAGTTGCTCAGTGACCATGCCCGCTTGAATGCGAACCATACGATCAGCAGGCAAGAAATCAATCACTTTATTCATGCGATCGAGACTGACGACGATTTCGCCATTCGCGGCAACTGCACCCGCAGATAAACCTGTACGACCGCCACTTGGCGTAATCGGCACGCCGAACTCATTGGCGAGCAGCACAATCGCTTGGACTTCCGCCGTATTGGCAGGAAAAACCACGACCGATGGATTTGGCTCGAAATGTTTCGTCCAGTCCTTACCCCATGTTTTCAAGGTATCAGTATCCAGATGAACACGATTTTCACCCACGGCTTGCTGTAATCCAGCAATCAGCGCAGGTGGCAATTGAGGGGTCGCAATATCAGAAGAAACTATATTCATATCTCGGAAAACCTATAACAGGGATAACGCAATAAAAGATCGTAATATGGTAACATACGCACCTATTTTTTTGCTTTGCGGCATTTGTGTTAATTTTGAGGGCACATCATGAGTCAGCAGTTTTCTTTGGAAAAAGACAAAATCCGTTTCTTGCTATTGGAAGGCGTACATCAAACCGCGCTGGATGAGTTGCATGCAAACGGCTACACCAATATTGATTATCGTAAAACTGCTCTTGACGAAGATGCACTGATCGAAGCAGTAAAAGACGTTCATTTTATCGGCATTCGTAGCCGTACCAACATCACTGCAAAAGTATTAGACGCAGCGAATAAGTTGTCTGCGATTGGCTGTTTCTGTATTGGAACCAACCAAGTCGATTTGGATGGTGCATTGGAACGTGGGATTCCAGTATTCAACGCACCATATTCAAATACACGTTCTGTTGCTGAACTCGTACTGGGTCAATTGATCCTTCTCCTTCGCGGCATTCCAGAAAAAAATGCACTAGTTCATCGTGGCGGCTGGTCAAAATCTGCGGAAGGCTCATTCGAAGCACGCGGCAAGACTTTAGGTTTGGTCGGTTACGGCTCAATCGGTTCACAGCTGTCAGTTCTCGCTGAATCACTCGGCATGAAAGTGATTTACTTCGACGTAGTCACCAAATTACCTTTGGGTAATGCGCGTCAAGTCGCAACCATGAATGAATTGCTCGCATCATCTGATGTCGTGTCATTGCACGTTCCACAATTGCCATCGACCAACAACATGATGACTGCTGCACAGTTCGCAAAAATGAAGAAAGGTTCAATCTTCATCAACGCGGCTCGCGGTACTTGTGTGGTCATCGATGATTTGGCAGCAGCGATTGAAAGCGGTCAATTGGGCGGCGCGGCAATCGACGTGTTCCCGAAAGAACCTAAAGCAAACGACGAAGAATTCCAATCACCACTGCGTAAATATGACAATGTCATTTTGACCCCGCATATCGGTGGTTCAACGTTGGAAGCGCAAGCAAACATCGGTTTGGAAGTGGCAGACAAATTTGTTCGTTACTCTGATTCTGGCGCGACGATCACTGCGGTGAACTTCCCAGAAGTTTCGATTCCGAAACAAGAAGGCACACATCGCCTACTGCACATCCACAAAAACGTACCGGGTGTGCTGTCTGCGGTCAACGCTTTGTTTGCTGAAAACAACATCAACATCGTCGCGCAAAGCCTGATGACTAAAGGTGATATCGGTTATTTGGTCATGGATGTTGCGGGTAGCGACTCAAGCCGCGCATTTGAAAAACTGCAAGGCGTGAATGGCACCATGCGCGTCCGCGTATTGTACTAATATCTAACTTTTCGTTGTAAACAAGACCTCGCGCAAGCGGGGTTTTTTTATGGTTATGTGTCGGCTAACCAAATTAAACAATCATGTCTAACGGGATACCTTTTTGCCATTTGACAAAGCTGTCAAATGAATCAGGATAGAGTTCATAAACTGTTAGTGGCATAAGACTTGCTGCACTAAACGTATCGCTTGTACGCCTAGCTTAATTTTTTTGATTGCAAAATCTAAGGAAGTGCTCCATGTCTAAGATGAAGTCGACGACGCCTTGCAACATGACTGGACTTGTACTCACAGCAGGTGGCGCAAGGGGCGCATATCAAGCAGGCGTCCTTAAACGAGTCAGCGAAATACCCGCCTTTGCAGGTAAGCCTTCGCCCTTCAAGATTATTACAGGGGCTTCCGCAGGTGCAATCAATGGCGCGACTATTGCGGCGAATAGTGGAAATTTTCTGGAAGGCGCGAAGCTTCTCACTAAGCTGTGGGGAAATCTAGATGCATCACATGTTTTTCGGTTTGACTCGCTATCGTTGGCACAAACAGGCGCTCAAGCGGCATTAGATTTTGCTTTCGGTGGATTATTTGGCGCAGGGCGACTGAAGTCATTTTTAGATGCAGAGCCTCTACGTCACTTGCTCGAAAGTAGTCTAGATTTAGCAGGAATTGATCAGTCAATAAAGGCGGGGCATCTCTATGCAATCGGCGTTACAACAACGGGTTATCATTCGGGCAAAGCCTTTACTTTTGTTCAAGGACAACTCGGACACGCGCTGTGGAATAAAAGTCGCCGCGTAGCACTTCGCACGCATCTAAGCATTGATCATATTCTGGCTTCTGCTGCGATTCCGTTGGTATTTCCTCCTGTCGCACTCAAAACAGGTGATTCAGTGGCTTATTTTGGTGATGGTGCGATGCGCCTCACCACACCACTCAGCCCAGCAATTCGTTTAGGTGCAGAGCGTTTATTTGCAATTGGCGTCCGTTGTCAGGAGTCTGCGGATAGTTTATTACGTTCAGAATTAGCGACCCATGATGATTATGTCACTCAGCTTCAGCGCCCTCCACTCTCGCAAATTTGTGGCACGCTCATGAATGCTATTTTTCTAGATCATCTTGATGCCGATTTAGATCACCTAAAACGGATGAATAATTTCGTTTCTGCATACCAAGAACTTGAAAAGAAAATTCCTGATCAGCAACATCTAGTTATGCCTGAGCCAATGCGTATTGTCACACCGATGGTCATTTCTCCATCCGCAGATATTGCGATTATCGCCAAGACACTTGAACATCGCATGCCACGCAGCATCCGCTATCTGATGGATGGATTAGGGCAGCCCGATGCACAAAGCGCTGACTTAATGAGCTTTTTATTATTTGATTCCGCATTTACCCGCGAACTCATTCAATTGGGTTATCACGATGCAGGTTTGCGCATCGATGAAATTGAACATTTCCTGTTTGAAAATATGTAACCCTAAAAAATCCAACCATGAGAAACATCCTGGTTTAAAAAACAATCGAATATTTCTATCTGTTCATTATACTACAACGACAATATTTCATTCATCATCTGAAACGCACGCACCAAACAACTATGTGATTATAATTTTCTTCATTTCCGTCATCACAAACAATGCGCTGGTTTGAAATGAATGCATGTAATTTTTCCTTAACACAGTTTTTTAATATAGACTTTTATTAATCTTAGGTATTTAATCAAATGGTATTATTGCACTGTTGTGCCAATCCAAATTTCAGATCGTGAGCGACTATGTATTATCAGATACTAATTGAGACAACCGAAAAATTTGATGAATCTGATACTAATAAACAGTATTTTGAATTGGATAGGTCCAGCTTGGATGACATTGAAGCCAATATTGTTCTTCCGTATCTTCGAAAAGAAGAATTTATTTTTTCAGGAAGACTACTTAAGTTTATAGAAATTAAAAGAATTTTAATTAAAGAAACACTTAAAACCACCCACGAATTATCTCTACAAGAAACCATGCGCGTTCCGCATAGCACGATCAGTGTCTCTGCAATCGATATTCTCAATTACAAAGAACATGTGAAAGACATCACGACAACCGTCTTCAACAAAGCTTTATCTGTGGTATTAGCCAAAAAATTTACACCTAATCAGATACAACTACCTGAAACGAATATATCCAATCACGCAAAAGTCTTGGTCGTATATGGCCGAGATCATCTTGCCAAAGATACGACAATCAAATTCCTCGAAAAATTGGGCATCACCGCGATCGTGCTTCATGAGCAAATTCGAAATGGGCAAAGCATCATTGATAAAATTGAAGAGAATCTGAATATTGGTTTTGCAATTGTCTTATATACACCGACTGGACTCGAATTAAAGCCTCGCGCACAGCAGCATATTGTGTTTGAACATGGCTATTTGATTGGCAAGCTCGGCCGTCGCAAAGTCTCCGCGCTCGTCAAAGGAAACGTCGAAACTCCTATGACGATTAATGGTGTAGCCTACACTCAACTGGATACAATGGACGCATGGCATCAAACAATTGCCAAAGAACTCATACAGGCGGGTTATAAAATTGATATCAACCTGATCAACTCATAAAATAGTCAATTTTGATGAATGAATGCCATTCAAGTCGCCACAATCGAACCTTACCATAACTCACCCTCGCGCCATTCTGCGGACAACGTATCCTGCACAGAAATTTTTGGCGTCGAAGCCAACCGATAAATCATCACATTATCGTCAGGCGTTGCAATCTGTTGTCCATTTTCACGCACGAACAACTCTCCTTGCCAGAGCTCCCAGCCCAATCGTTGATAAAAACTAGAATCTGCAGGTGCTAATGCGGCGAGTTGATAGTGAACGTCATCATCCCGTTCAGCATTTAAGAGGACTGTATCCTGAATAACAGCAATCAAGAAACGAAGTAATTGAGACGCTAAACCTTGCCCTTGTAAGCAGGGTTCAGTTGCGACATATTCTACATAAGCAGTGAGTAGCGGTGCAGCGCCATTAACACTGAGAGATCGATCAACCCATAAGGCATGTGAAACTATTTTTTCTGCATCAAACCCAACAATATGAAACGCAGTATTCAGATATTCATAATCACACCAAACATCTTCACCATACGCGCGCGTACATAAGGCTTGAATCGCCTTTTTGTCGACCCGCGTCAGTTTGGTCGCAGGAACTATTTTGATTTCGATCTCTTGATCCATCCAGTAATCCACTCACAACTCATTAAACGATAGTTATATGTCCATATTGGAAGATAAACACGGCTACCCCAGCAGACTCAACTTAGAGATAATTACAAGTATCTACATTTCAATCTATCAATCAGACAATGCGTCACCCTCTATTTAGCGGGTATTCAACACGTATGGAATGCTGCTAATTTGAGTCGTCAGATTATATCTGTCCTTCTAAGACTTGATAGGCTTAATACAAAGAAAGATGATGTGTACATACTTAGAAAATATACGAAACATTTCAAACATAAGCTGTTCAGCGCTGTGTGTCTGAGTACACTCGCGCTAACAGGTTGTAACGATGGCAGTCCTTCCACGCGATAACCAATACGAGTTGCATCTTTAATGTGACAGTGCCAACGGCAAATTTTCCTTGCGCTGCATCAAACAGCGGGGGATCTTTACCAATGGGCCAAACCTTGCATAGTCTCACGACAACAGCAGGTGCTAACGTCACACTGAATGTCAATCCACTGACGGACTTGATATTAATTAAAGCATTACAAGCAAGGGGATCTACCTATCCTCAAGTAGTTACTAACTTTATTGGCGGTGAGTCATTTCCAACTGTGCTGATCACAACTCCAGCAGGCGATGCGACTTGTCGAAGTCTCAAATACGCCAAAGCATCACGCTCTGATTTAACGCCGTTTGTAGGGACATATCGGTTAAAGATTGGCATCTCTATAACGACCATTCCATTGACTATCGCGTCAATATTACTTTGAATAGAAAAACCGCAACTGTATCCGATATTTACGGGTCTTTTGTGCAATCGTTCATTGATCCTCGCCAAAAAGACAACAGACATTCATGTGAATGTTTTTAAAGACGCTACGGGTAAAACCACCAACTGTATGCATAACACCCAGCAAGTACCCAGCATCTCTAACGCCTTCATTACCACAACGACGGGCAGACAATTTAAGTCTTAACAATTTTTTTTGTGAAGAATTGATCAAAACACCCCCTGTTTAGGGGGTGTTTTATTTTGATGACATTTTGTAACCTTAAGTCCTCACCACCATTAAGGAAGAACAAGATGCAAACGCTCAAAAAGACATTTTCAAAAAATCATCTCACCCTTGCACTATTAGTGACAGCGGGATTGTCATTATCGGCATGCAACGACAACAACAACTCCACGTCAACACCAACACCCGCCCCGTCAACAACGTCAACGCTCACTGGAACCGCTGCGACTGGTAAAGCTTTTGTTGGCAAAGTTGAAGCGATTAACAAAGCAGGCGTTAAATCAGCACCCGTGACCATCGGTGCTGATGGTAAATTCACTTTAGTCGTTCCGAATGGTGCGCCATACTTATTGCATGCGATTAGCCCATCTGGCGACCCGCTACAAGACCTGTATTCCTATGCCGCTGCGGCAGGCAACACTAATGTCACATCGTTGACCACACAAGCCGTATTAGACGCCAATGAAAACAAACCACTGGCAGCACTCGTCAATAGCTGGGCAACCGCCACCCTGAACGATGCTAAAATTATTGCATCCGCCAAGAAAGTCACAGCCAATTTACAAAGTATTTTCACAGCGAAAGGCTTGACCGACGTCACCAAAATCAATCCATTTACCTATAGCTTTACTGCGGGTTCTGGTGTCGGTTTAGATGGGGTGATGGATCAAATTAAATTCAATTATAACTGTAGTGCCACTGCTTGTAGCTATGATGTCAAAAATGGCGAATCTACATTTGGCTGGAGTGCAACTATCGATACTTCAGGTATCACGATTGATCTCAAAAACGTCAATAGCAACGGCACTCCTATTGCGACAGGATCCTATACCTTGGAGATTGTCACCACAATATCGGGCATCACAACGCCAGTGACGATTAAAAATATTCCAAAACCTGCCAATAAAGCAGAATTCTGTGATGATAGCAGTGTCAAAAATGCCTATAGTCAAACCGCGGGTCTCACCCTTAAATCCTGTGAATTCGATGGAACTAAGGGTCGTATTACCGCAGAAATTTCTAGTCCTATTGGCGTAATTCCTTACACGATTGACTATACATATAAATAGTAAAAACGGATATGAAAGAACCGAGGCGAATTAACCTCGGTTTTTTTTATGAAAATCCGTTAAAAACATACATGACCATACTTCCTAGAACTGACTCTTTATCCAGAAAATAAAACTGGGTTAGTGACTATCAGCACCGTAATATAGATAATATTAGGTAAAGGGATTCACATTATTACGCTATTTTCAGATGAAGGTTTCGTTATGAAAGCCAACGATGTCTCGCCCGGAACAAAACTGATCACTGCAGGGATATTGATCGTACTCATTGGACTATGGGCGACTTGGCTGGCATTACAAAATCCATCAACGGGTCTAACCCTTCAAACCAATGCACAACACGTCGAAATTATTGCGTCTTCCAAGGCTTCGGCGCACATCCCTGCCGCCACACTTCGCGCAATCTCAACACCCACTGATCCAATCGGTATTCAATTCAATGCGACGGATTTAATCGAAGAACCGCATGCTTTACCGAGTTATGCTGAAATAAATACCTTCTTTGGGCGTCAGCATCAACTTCATCATATTTTAAAATCACCTACCGTGATATTCACTGTCGAATCAAGCACTGGGAAGTTGAGCCAATATTCGATTCACCCTACTGTAAGAACGCTCGCTGATTTACCGTTTGTATTTTGGTTTCAGCTTGCTGTCAGCGGTCTCGGCTTTCTACTTGGCTGCTGGATATGGGTGCTGCGCCCCAAGATATGGGTGCGCGATTGTTTGGTCTGATGAACTGCATGTACCCCGTTTTTGCATTTTCTGCAGCGATTTATAGCACGCGCGACATCGCCCTTGAAGCAGACTTTTTCCACACTGTGATGCTCATCAATAACGCCGGCGCTTATTTATTCGGTTGTAGCTTGATGGCACTCTTCTTGTCATATCCAAAACAATTGCTTAAGCCACGATACCTCATATTAATTTTGCTAATATTTGTACCTTGGTATTTTTTGGACATGTTGCAATTACTTCCCGATCCAAGTCTGGGTGCAGACTTGCCTGTTACGCTACAAATGCTCTTGGCGATTGTATTTTCTGTATGGCAATGGTTCGCTAATCGCAAAGACCCTCTAGCCAGAGCCGCGTTACGCTGGTTTGCGGTGTCGGTCTTGACCAGTTGTGGTTTGTTTGTTTTTTTGGTGCAAAGTTCAGAACTGATGGGCATACAGCTAGGTCTTTCACAAGGTTATGCGTTTGGGTTTTTCTTAATGATGAATGTCGGACTCGGACTGGGTTTACGTCGTTATCGGCTGTTTGATCTCGATGAATGGGCTTTTAAGATTTTGTATTGGATGGCGGCGGCATTGGCATTGGTGGCGCTGGATACCTTGTTTATTTTTCAAATTAGTCCAGCGATGTCATTTGGACTTGCTAATCTGATCTGCGGCTTGCTATGGCTACCTGCACATGGTTGGATCCAACGCCGCATCATGCCTCAACGCGAGATACAAGAATCTACGCTAGTCAAAAATATCATCGAAGTGTCGTTTGCGACCTCTGAACAAGAGCGTGCGCAACGTTGGCAAAATCTTGTCCAGCAACTATTTGATCCGCTTAAAATTCATGAGTCCACAGAGAACGACATTACTGATGTCAGCATTGAACGACATGGGCTAGGTTTACTCTTACCTACAACAACCAGTGTGCCTGCGTTACGACTGGATTATCCGTGGCAAGGTCGTAAATTATTTTCATCACGTGATGTCACACTGGCTTCACAATTGCTGGCATTGATGCGACAAGCCGATCAGGGACGACTTGAATATGACCGAGGCGTCGCAGAAGAACGTGGGCGAATTGCGCGTGATTTGCATGACGATATTGGCTCACGACTTTTATCTGGATTACATCAGCAGGACATTGATCAAACACGGCATACAATTCGACAGTCGATCGCTAAAATACGCACTATGGTCAGTGGTTTATCAGGAGGAAAATTAGAGTTGGCGGTGATTATGCTTGAAATTCGTCACGAAACTGATCAACGTCTACACGCGGCTGGGATTACATTAGACTGGCCTCTTGAAGCGGTTGATCATACGATTGTCCTAGCCTATCAAGGCTACAAAAACTACATCTCTATCATCCTTGAACTGATGAGCAATATCATTAAGCACGCGCACGCGACGCTAGTACGCGTCGAGGTTCAATGTATTCAAGGACGTTTAGTGACCATAATGACTGACAATGGCATAGGAATCCGACCAAAGGCAACAAAAACAGCGCATACTGGACACGGTTTGCCCAATCTATATCGGCGTATTGAGCTTATTCAAGGTAATATCACTGTTCAATCGACACCACATGGCATGTCTGTCCAGTTTGATATTCCTATCCAATTTGAAAAAGTGGTTTAACTGATGAGTCAATCGATGTCCGCTCTAAATCGTCATGCGCTGGTCGTCGAAGATATCCCAGAAATCAATCAGTGGTTGACGGAGATGGTACTACAAGTCTTTCCCATGATGATCGTTCATCAAGCCTTTGATCTTCGACAAGCGCGGGAAATACTGCCTTCACAAAGTGCATATCAATTAGCATTGATTGATTTAGGGCTACCCGATGGTTCTGGACTTGATTTGATCCATGAGATCGCAATCTCTCACCCAGAAACCAGAAACCATACAAATCGTCACCAGTATTTATAATGATGACCCACACCTATTTACTGCGCTTAAAGCAGGCGCAAACGGTTATTTATTAAAAGACCATACTCCTGAAATCTTTCAGCAGCATTTAAAACAACTAGAGTACGGCGTCCCAGCTCTATCACCCAGCATTGCGCGTAAAATGCTGGCTTATTTTCAGGGTTGCTCTCCAACCACAAAAAAAACCAGCTGACTGTCGCACTCACTTTACGGGAAACCGAAGTTTTAGGGTGTATTGGGCGTGGCATGCGCATTAGTCAGACTGCGCAAATGTTGCATATTTCAGAGCATACCGTTTCGGGTTATGTCAAAGATATTTATCGGAAATTAAATATCTCTTCACGCGCCGAGGCGGCGTTAGAAGCCGATCGACGTGGCTTAACATCATAGATAGACATCAGCAATTTTAACTAAACTTTAAGATACGCAATTTCAGACACTACAAGAATATAGCCGCATTACTCAGCTCATCCCCCGCCTCAGACTCCAGTACTTTGTAATATTCATTCAGCGCCACACCAATCATATCTACGCCGAGAACCACACCTTTTTGGTATTCCTCTGCGCTTAATTTAGTTGTCACACTTTGGCAAATGGACTGCCAGCGCGATGGTTCTATTTTGGCATTGATGCCACGATCCGCAACGATTTCAACGCGATGCTCGCATAAATTGATATACAACAATACACCGCTATTCAACTCGGTATCCCATATACGTAGTGATGCAAACAGATCTCGCGCTCGTCCTGTCGTGCCTTGATACAGCGCACTACTCAAAGGTAAATGACCTTCAATCACGACACGGATTTCACCTGCATGTCCCATCTCGGCGAGGCTGACCGCCTCTTCAATCGCTGCACGCGCAACGCTGTCAAACCGTCGATTTGCCAGCCAAGGCATATAAAGTGATTGCCGAAACCAGCGACCAAAGTTCGCTTCATTATTTTCATTCTTGGAATGAATCGTCGGCATTGTCGCGTTCGTTACCATGAGCCTGATGCGCCTCCACCGCCAAAAGAACCACCCCCACCCCCAAAGCCTCCGCCAAAACCACCGCGGCGACCACCACCCATACTACCCAAAATATTTAAGAACGGCATTACGCCAACGAGTAATAAGACAAAGACTGCACCGCCAACCAATAAGCTGCCCGCAAGCCCTGCACCCGTAAATAACCCAAGTCCAACACCCGCTGCAGCTAAGCCTGTTGAGCTAATAAACCGACCTAAGAACATTCGGGTGAATTGACCAATCACGACCAATACGATAAGCAGCAGAATCAAATTACCCGATAAAATACCGCCTTGTGACTGAGTATTATATTGTTGTTGGGCTTTCATTTGATCTGCGGCAGCTTTAGCTGTTTCTGGATCTTGCTGCAAAATCTCATCAATGTGATTAATGCCTGCGCTCAATCCTGCCGCATAATTTCCCGCGGCAAATTGCGGTGTGATTTGTTCACGAATAATGCGAGAAGCCACCACATCGGGAATAATCCCTTCCAAACCGTAACCCGTCAAAATCTGCATTTTGCGATCTTGCACCGCAACGACGATCAGTAAACCATTATCACGCTTGGCATCACCGAGTTTCCATGCGGTAAAAACACGTCCTGCATAATTAAAAATCGGCTCACCTTGCGTACTCTTGACCAGTATCAAACCAATCTGCGCGCGCCCTGCCTCGTGAATTGCTCGTAACTGATCACTCAGCTGCTGATTGTCAGCTGCACTCAACGCCCCCGCTTGATCCAACACAGGCGCATTCAAAGTCGGTAAAGCAAGAAATTCACCACTCCCCGAATCCACGGGTGCGGCATGCGAAGCAGTTGCTGTCGCCGTAGCACTGTTAGCAGTACTCGTCCCAGGCAATGGCGTGACGACCAAATTTTTCAGCGGTGCGAGTGGCGTCGTCTTGGCGATATTCGCCGCAACGATGACATCCGCCCCATCATCAGTCTCAGCGACAGCCACCATCGGCGTACAAGCAAGTGTGATTGCCAGCCCGAAAGTGCAAATAGCTGAATGCGCAGCTAGAGCCATTTTCATGCATTATGATCCGCTGAAATTAACGTTTGGTGCTTGAGAAACTTGCGCTTCATTGGCAACACTGAAGTTCGGTTTGGTGTGCATACCTGTGACTTTAGCGGTTAAATTGACCGGGAACTGACGCACTGTGACGTTGTAATCTTGTACCGACTCAATATAACGATTACGCGCAACCGTAATGCGATTTTCAGTGCCTTCCAACTGTGCTGATAAATCACGGAAAGTTTGATCAGCTTTTAGATTTGGATAACTTTCAGACACCGCCATCAAGCGTGACAGTGAGCCTTGTAGCTGATTTTGTGCATCAATAAATTTTTGGAATGCGACTGGATCATTGACTAGTTCAGGCGTCGCTTTAATCCCTGCAACCGATGCACGCGCTGCCGTCACTTCTGTCAGCACTTTTTCTTCATGTGTTGCATAGCCTTTCACGGTATTGACCAGATTCGGTATCAGATCGGCGCGGCGTTGATATTGGTTCAACACTTCTGACCAACTGGCGGTGACACCCTCATCTTTGGCTTGCAACGTGTTATAGCCACAACTCGGCAGCGTGGTGAGCAGGACGGTAGACAATGCGATTGCAGTAAAGTAACGACGTGACATAATATTGCCCCTTAAAATTATTCAATCACTAAAAAATAAACACAGCCATAACAATAGCGCATGTTTCTGATCAAATGACGTTATCAATTGTTAACAGTCCCCTCTCAGAAGGTGAATGAGTTGTTATTGATTTATTATTCTAGGTTACTCTTATTATTTTACGAACATGGACGCCAAAATCGTTGTGATGAATTCTGTATTACATACAATGAAAGTAAATATAGCTGACTTAAATTTCATGCTATTGTTCATTAAGAATAATACTACGTGCTGATTACTTATCATGAACTTAATGACATCTCCGACTGTACGCCAAAATCAAGGTCACCTGCCCACTCGGATTGTAGGGATATCATTAATCAGTTTGTCGCTAATGCACTGTGGCAAAAAAGAAACGCCCCAAGAGACAGGTCCAGATAAACGCATTGAGACGAGTACCGTCACGATTGGTTATGTCGGCGCGCTGACGGGTGCACTCGCGCACTATGGCAAAGATGAGGAAAACGGCGTCCGCCTCGCGATTGATGATTTGAATACACAAAAAATTGTGATCGCTGGCAAACAGATCCAATTCAAAATTGAAAGCGAAGACGATCAAGCTGACCCACGCCATGCAACCAATGCCGCACAGCGCCTCGTTGATGATAATGTTAGCGCAGTGATCGGTCACACCACTTCGAGTACGACACTGCCCGCCTCTATTCTCTACAATAAAGCAGGCATTCCACTATTCGCCCCAGCAGTGACCAATCCGAAATACACCCAACAGGGATTTCCCTACACATTCCGCTTAATCGCTAATGACATTCAACAAGGTCAAGCGTTAGCTCAGATTGCTGCTCAGCATTTTGCTGCCAAGCGTATTGCTGTCATTGATGATCGCAGCGCGTATGGCGTTGGAATCGCCGATGAATTTGAAAAGCACATTAAGACTTTGAATGGCAATCTCGTCACCCATGAATCGGCCAATGACAAAGAAACTGACTTCAACGCCGTACTCACCCGCATCAAAAAAAACAAGCCCGATCTTATTTTCTTTGGGGGTAACGATGGGCAAGCGGCGGCCATGATTCAGCAAATCCACAATCTGGGTATCACAGCACAATTCATTGCAGGCGATGGCGTGCATACGCCTGAGTTTATTAAATTAGCAGGAAAAGATGCCGAAGGCGTGGTCACCACACTACCCGGTTTTCCACTCGAAAAAATGCGTAATGGACTCGAATTCAAACAACGGTTTGAACCGAAATATGGACCGATTCAACTGTATGCGCCTTATTATTATGATGCGATGCAAGTCATCGCGCTAGCCATGCAAGTCGCAGGTTCAACTGATCCCAAAGTATATGCCGCGAAATTAAAGGAAACCAATTACCCAGGCATTACTAATCAAATTCAATTTGATCCGCATGGGGATTTGAAAGTTGGAAAAATTTCCGCGTATGTCGTTAAAAATGGGCAATGGGTGGATTTAGAGATCAAATCAAAATGACCTCAGACATCACATCATGCCGTCAAATAAACCAAAAAATCGTCGTTCAATTATTTTTGAGAACGACGATCTCACCAAATAAGGACCCTACTGATACAACTCTGGATGCTGCGCTTTAAGCTGATCACGCATCTCTTGAATCCGTCTCACTTTTTCCTCGACGACTTTAATCTGCTCTTGACTAAAGCCTTCTTTTTTAGCGCGTTCAATATCTGCTTGAAGCGCTGGGACTTCTTTGTCAGCAGAAGCCACATAGGCCTTGTATAGTTTGGCATTTTGACGTGCCTCATATTGCGCATATTGTTTAGGATCATCAAGCTCTGCAGGAGTCGGCTTCTCTCGAGCTGGAGTGACCTCAATAGGGGGTGTCCGAGGATCACCATGCTCGCGCGTCTCAGCCATAGTCGTCGCCGCATCCACTGGCGGAAATGTGGCAGGATCAAGCATCGGTAAGAGCGGACTATCTTTTTGACCTACACCCAGATTCGGCTGAATAACAGGCAGATCCGCAGTCACCTGAGGCAAAGTCGGTATTTGTTGAGCAGCTTTCATCGGCGATGATGGCACGACTGGTATAGACTGTTTCGGCTTAAGCCACAAAATTAAGCCGATCACAATTAAAAATAACGAGCCTAATGCAATCCATAATAATTTCTTCAATGTGTATGTGCCTCCTCGTGAACCTCCTCATCAGGAAATTTCATACTCAAGACAAGGTCGGGGCGAATATGAATATTCGCCTGACTCCATTCACGTGCTCTCACACCCAGATACTCCTGCATCACTTTTTGCTTGGCGATGGCCTGAGAAGCGACATAACGGACAGACTCACTCGTCACAGGTTGATAGCTCGTTTCTTTTTGCTCGACAAGTACAATCTCCCAATCCACAGCATCATTCGGTTTACCTGGCATTCTAAAAGGATTCGAAACCTTATCAACAGGCTGAAAGAAAAGCAGACTTTGCAGCCAATTTGAACCTGTCTCAGGATGCACAACCCAGCCTAAATCCCCGCCATTTTGACGATCATCCGCAATAGAATATTGCTTGGCAACGTCAGCAAATGATTTTCCCTGCTTGAGTGCAGAAACGGCTTCTTTCGCGACGGCCTCATCCTGAGTACGAATATGCCGCGCTTTCACACGATCGACCCGAATAAACATATCCAGATGACTCTGATAGAAGTCTTTAATTTCTTCTCGGGTCACTTGGCTCGCCATTTTTTTAAGATAAAGAATCTCAGCATGAATGTCTGCCGCGACCCCGATATGTTCTAAATAGCCCTGAGTCTGCAGACGATCAACAACGATTTGCTTAAAAGCATTTACTTCTACTGGCGTCAGGCCAGAACGATGCTCCAACCAATGGATGGCATATTGGCGCTCCATTAACACCTGTGCCTGTTGATCCGTATACTCTTTATCTTTTTGATGAATCTGAAATTTTCCCTGCATATGCTGACTCTCATAAACATCCGCCAAGGTGATTGTGCCTTGAGTGTTGGCATCAAAACGGTATCGACGAAGCACGAGCTGTTCTGCAAACTTCTGACCTGCTGGCATTAAATGATACTCGAGCTTTACTTCAGGTTGATCAGATAACAGTTTTTTCCAATCGTCATCGGTCATGAGATGGCGAGCAGTTTGACCATAATGAGGTTTATCTGACCCAGTCCGTTTTTTTGCCTCAGCCATCATCTCTGAGCCGAAGGCTGCCACAATATTAGCCGCTAAAGACTGCTGTATTTGCACCTCAGGCGAAAAAGCGACCTGGCTATTTTTAATCAGTTCTTCTGCTTTAAATTGAATGCGCGCATAGGCTGCCAGCAAATCATCATCAATAATTCGTTGCAATATTTTATTGGCAGTGGCATCTGGATCACTTTTTTTGGCAATCACCATAAAACGATCTAATAGAGATTGGCTAATCGATTGTTCATCTATCGTTGCGACCAATCCTTTGGTTTTTAAGTCATAACTCACGATCGCATAGGCACTCGTTGTGCATATTAAAATAGGCATCAGCAATATAAGACTGAATATAGTGTGTTTTTTAAATTCTATTAGGTGATTTTTTAGCATCAAAAATTGCATAAACGATTCCTTTAGACATCCTGTACATATTGGAATTTTGGCGTAAATCAGCGAGTAGTAATCACTAGGATAGTACAGCAAGACGATCTCTGATAACCACGGAGACCTGAATTTCCCGCATTAATTGGTAATCAAAAAAACGAAGCATCGTTAGCAGGTAAATAACCAAACCTTCACAGCTTAGCGTACATATCATCCTAAAAAAAACGCCACCTTTGATGTGACGTTTTTTAACACTTGATCGTATTAATGCATCATTCCACACATCATATAAAGATCAGTGACCCAATTTTAGAGGCGTTCTGCCGCGCGATTGAGCACACGAACCACCATGGCGATTGCATGCGGAACCATAATGTTCGCTACATTTGACCGATCAGCATCATCAGTGCTGGATAACACAATACCACCTTGGGTATACGCAATCGCGCCGCCTTGCGTCAACAAAGGACGAATATCGGTTGCCGTTGCTGTCATTGGTGTCAAGTCATTGAGTGCGAGGGTGACTTTTGCACCATTATTCAACGCTAAAGAATCATAGTGATCTTCAACCCAAGTTTCCCAGCCAGCATGATTTAAAGACGATGTTGTCCACACATGGTGAGGCTGCAATAAATCGGTCGTATGCATCACAAAGCCCAATGTTTGGAGTGATGGGGAAGCTAGAAATTGTTGAAACCAGTATTGACCTAAGTTATCAATCGGCTCAAAAGGAATTGTTTCAAAATCAGCATACATGTTACGGGTTGAATAGCCACCCAAGCGATAGTGTGCCTCAGTCAAATCATAAGCATTATATTTAGTGCTATCGCCAAACCAGCCTTTTAGATTTCCTTTACCATCATCCAGATAATCGCCATATAACCAAGACGCAGCCATATTATCGATATCGCCCCAAACCGTCAGCTTACTATAGTTATAGCCGCCAAAATCATTACCATGGACATCAGCACCCTGAGTCTGGTTTTGAAAATGCCAATAAGAAGTATATTTTACAATACTCGCACCTGCACCCCAAACAGGGGCTAACGCACAACTTCCCGTCGAAGCGCCACAGATGTATGTGTCCGCAAAATCATCCACATCATACGCGCCTTGACCGAGCACTGTGGCAAACTGATCAATGGTGTAGCCCGCTCTTGTTGCGCCCGCCAACAACTTTGCATAATTGGTGCTAGAAGGGTTTGCCTTCATATAATTCACTGCATCCATCGCAATTCGGCGGTGTACTTCTTGAGACCATGCGTTAGCATTCGTCGCCGTAAATAGAGCCGCAGCAGTAGCCAGCAGCGTACAAATGGTTTTTTTCATGGTGACTCCGAGTACTGTGAGTGAATGAATGCTTCCTGCATTCCAGTTACTTAATGTAACAAATATTACGTATAAATAAACAATAGCACAGTTGCTCTTAACACAAAACACCGCCTATCAGAAAATCTTTTAGGAACTAATTGGTGTCTAAAATCATTCGTTTAGGAACTTACTGGTACCCGTAATCATGAATTAAAGCTCATCATAATGGGGTATGATTGCAGCTCAAATAATGACATTGCTAGTTATTTTTTATTGGTTAATTGACAAAATTGGAATGATTTCAGTGGATTTGATTAAGGATTGGAATGAGTAGTTCGAGGGCTTTAAATCATTTAAAAAAGTGATGATAGGGTGCATGAGGTATCCATTATCGTTGCGCTTCGTAGGTTGGCGCTGAGGAACGAAGCCCAACTCGACCAAAATCATTCACCATAAGATTGGTCACTCAACTCAATTTCCCCCGCCCAATCCAAAGTCATTAAACCGTCTTTGACCGACCGATGAAATGAGGAATATGGCCAATCTCTCACTCGGGTCACATAGCCATGTTTCAACGGATTAATATGAATATAATCAACATGTCGTTTTAAATCGAGATCATCCTTGATTTGGTGTTCCCAGTAACGCCGCTGCCATATTCCTCTTTCACGTTTATCTTTACGACTATCACTGATGCGCTCTCCGCGCGGAATCTGACGTGAGAAATTGGCCTTAATCAAAGCCCACCGAAGTGGATAATTCATATCATGTTCAGGCATTTGCCAAATACAATGTAAATGCTCGGGTAACACTACCATTGCGATGATTTCAAAAGGATGGGTTTGGCGTACTTTTCTAAATGAGATGCGTAATGCCTCAATATGACGAATCAATAAATCATGGTCTCGCTCTGCCAAATTCACTGTAAAGAAGTAAGTCGCACCTTGAGCAAATGATCTTCTGTATTGCATGGTGATGGTGTCTCTATTTATTTTTATTTGAACGAAATAGTTTACTTCAAAAGTATAATAAATCATTGTGATAGAGTTTTTTGGATTTAAAATTCTTGTAGGTTGGGCTCAAAAGCCCAACCTACATACATCGGATTAAAATAGTTATTAAGCGAACTTCATCCCCCTAATCGTTGGGCTTTGTTCCTCAGCACCAACCTACGAAGCCCAACTTACGTACCTTGAGCAAAAGATCTTCTGTATTTCATGGTGATGGTGTCTCTGTTTATTTTTATTTGAACGAAATAGTTTACTTCAAAAGTATAATAAATCATTGTAATAGAGTTTTTTGGATTTAAAATTCTTGTAGGTTGGGCTCAAAAGCCCAAC
>JACMMY010000071.1 GCA_014378805.1 Moraxellaceae bacterium | reverse complement strand
TAGTTCTTGAGCTGTTTTTTCTGAAGAGGATGGATTTTGTCCAGTGACCAGTAGTCCGTCGACTTCAACGTGTACCTGCCAATCGCCAGCTTTGGAGTAATTACCGCCATTTGCCTTGAGCATATCTTCGACGAGAAAGGGTACGATGTCGGTCAGACCCACTGCGGCTTCTTCGGTATTCGTGAAACCTGTCACTGACTTACCAGCGACGAGTGGCTTACCATGAATGTCTTTAACATGACGCAGAACGCCTGGCGCATGACATACCGCTGCAACTGGTTTACCTGATTGGATGGTTTTTTCAATCAATGCAATGGAAACAGGATCTTCTGCCAAATCCCATAATGGGCCATGACCACCGGGATAAAACACAGCGTCGAAGTCAGCAATCGAAACATCACTGAGTTTCAGGGTGTGAGCAAGTGCTTGAGTCGCCACTGCATCCGCTTCAAATCGATCAGTCGTTTTGGTTTTTGAGTCGGGCATGTTGCTCTTAGGATCAAGCGGCGGTTGCCCCCCTTTAGGCGAGGCTAATGTGACTTCTGCACCTGCATCGATAAACGCGTAATAAGGTGCGGCAAGCTCTTCCAGCCAGAAGCCAGTTTTTTCACCCGTATTGCCTAGTTGGTCATGTGAAGTCAGAACGACAAGAATTTTCATATTATTTTCCTTAAGATTGATGAATGAGGCTATTAATAGTCTTCATTTAATTTGAGATAGTTGACTCACGACCTTTGCTGAACACTCGGGTCGTGAAAAAAATTAAAGACTCGCTTCAAGAATTTGGCGACTCACAGCGATAGTGACGTCTCTACGCTCGCCGAGTTTTGTCAGTTTGTGTACTTCGAGTTGATGGATAATCTCGTCGATGTCTTTCGCACCGAGTTGATAATCACAGAGGCGTGTTGGTAGTCCAAGACTTTCAAAGAATACCCGTGTTCTTTCGATCGCCGCATCGATACGCTGTTCTTCGTCGCCTTCAACAATGTGCCAAACGCGCTCAGCGTACTGTAATAATTTGTCGCGTTTTTCAGCGCGACGTATCTGCATGTTTGCAGGAAGCACGATTGCAAGTGTGCGTGCATGATCGATATTGTGAAGTGCGGTAAGCTCATGTCCGATCATGTGCGTCGACCAGTCTTGAGGCACACCAGAGCCAATCAGACCATTGAGCGCCATGCTTGCACTCCACATGAGATTAGCGCGCGTGTTGTAATCTGCGGACTCATCTAATACCAGTGGACCGATTTCGATTAGCGTTTGTAACAATCCTTCAGCAAAACGATCTTGAACGCGACCATCCACTGGATAAGTCAGATATTGTTCCATCACATGAATATACGCATCGACCACACCATTTGCGAGTTGGCGCGCGGGTAGAGTAAATGTTTTGTTTGGATCGAGAATTGAAA
The DNA here is from genome assembly GCA_014378805.1 of Moraxellaceae bacterium. Classification (GTDB taxonomy): domain Bacteria; phylum Pseudomonadota; class Gammaproteobacteria; order Pseudomonadales; family Moraxellaceae; genus Aquirhabdus. The sequence continues at coordinate 14,124 of JACMMY010000071.1, read as the reverse complement.
ATTTTGGGAATACAAGATTACTGCTAAAAGGCAGCTTAGTTTGCGTGGCTTTAAGTGTCACAACACCGCCGTTATTCATTTCTGAACCCGTTGCCGGGAGTGTCAACACACTGCCAAAGGGAAGTGCATGAGTGATTTTAGAGCCACGTGTCTCAAGAATTTCCCACGCATCGCCTTCATAGCCAACCGCCGCAGCGACAAATTTAGTCCCATCGATCACAGAACCACCGCCTACAGCCAATAAGAAATCAAGTTTTTTTGCGCGAATCAGTTCGACAGCTTTCATCAATGTTTCAAAACTTGGATTTGGTTCAATTCCATCAAATTCATGCACTTCTCGAGTGCCAAGTGCTTCTCGAACTTCTGCTAACGTGCCATTTTTACGCGCACTTTCACCGCCCAATAGCACTAATACGCGAGCATCTACAGGGACTAAATCATTTATCTTCTTAATTGTGTTTGTACCAAAAAGAATACGGGTTGGATTGTAGAAATCAAAGTTAAGCATTGTGAAACTCCGAATACAGATTTGGTAAATCTATTTTTAGCGCAAAAAATAGTCTTTGTATCAACTTAAAAATGGATTTGAAGCATTCATTCAGGCATTGAGTGAATGCTTTTGTGAGTCTTTTTCAAACTCATAGACGCACTATACATAAAAATAGACCAGTCGTCTATTAAGTTAATAAACCTTTACATATCTGCTGATGCGATATTTATTGATCTTAAGTTGATTAAATATCATTGAAATCATAATGAGGTCATGATTTGTTCCATTTTTGTTTAAATGATCAACGTAAATTTTTGTTTTGATTGAAATAACCTGAAAAACGTAGCTTAAACATTCAGGTTTAATTGCTCATGATAGGTAAACATTAAGCTCATCTTTTATGATGAGCTATGACATGTGCCTAAAGACGCCTTGACGTGTATTTTAAGCGTATTAATGGTCATTCAAATATAAAATTATTGCCTAAGACTAAAGTCTAATTTTCACATCTGAATATTCAGCCCAATATAACCATAGAAAAAAACAACTGATCCACGAAATGAATTTTTAGTGGTACAGACCATCACTCATATGTAAGGAATAAATGATGCTGAACTCTGAATTAGCTCCTACGATTTCAAATTCTGGACAATCAGATTTACCTGCCACTGAGCTTTTATATCCGATTTCCACCGCCTTTGCAGATCAGGCAAATACCTCAGTCATCGAATACCAAGCGCGCTACCAAAGATCTATCGAAGATAACAGTTCGTTTTGGCGTGATGAGGCTGCTTGCGTAGAGTGGATAAAGCCTTTTACTACAGTTAAAGATGTGTCTTATGATCCAAATAATTTTAAAATTGAATGGTTTGCTGATGGACAATTGAATGTGTCGTCAAATTGCTTGGATCGTCACCTTGTCACTCATCCTGACAAACCTGCAATTATTTGGGAAGGCGATCATCCAGCAGAGCATAAAATCATCTCTTTTCGTGAACTACATGCTGAAGTATGCCGCTTTGCCAATGTTCTGAAGAGCCTTGATGTGCAAGTCGGTGATCGCGTCACTTTGTATATGCCAATGATTCCAGAAACGGCAATCGCAATGTTAGCGTGTACCCGAATTGGCGCAATTCATTCGGTTGTGTTTGGTGGATTTTCACCTGAAGCATTGGCGGGTCGGATAGACGATTGCCGCTCTAAATTGGTGATTACTGCTGACGAAGGAATGCGCGGCGGCAAAGCCATTCCACTCAAGGCGAATGTTGACGCTGCATTGATGATTGAAGGCACGAGCAGTGTTAAAAAAGTGATTGTGGTACGCCGTACTGGTGGTGATGTGATCTGGCATGATCATGATGTGTGGTATCACGATTTGATCGCAGAAGTGGATGAGATTTGCCCGCCTGTCGCTATGGACGCGGAAGCGCCATTATTTATTTTGTATACTTCTGGCTCAACTGGAAAGCCCAAAGGCGTTTTGCACACGACGGGGGGTTATTTGGTCTATGTGACGAGTACGTTCCGCGAAGTGTTTGATTTACATCCTGATGATGTGTATTGGTGTACGGCTGATTTAGGCTGGATTACTGGGCATAGTTACTTGCTGTACGGTGCACTCTCTAATGGCACGACTACTCTGATGTTTGAAGGCGTTCCGCAGCATCCGACATGGGCACGCGTCGGTCAAATTGTAGACAAGCATAATGTCACGATTCTGTATACTGCACCGACTGCGATTCGCGCGATGATGCGTGAAGGAGATGATTTTGTACGGCAAAGTGATCGCAGTAGTTTGCGTTTATTAGGCTCTGTGGGCGAGCCAATCAATCCTGAAGCGTGGGGATGGTATTACAAAGTGGTTGGTGAGTCACGTTGCCCCATCGTCGATACATGGTGGCAAACGGAGACTGGTGGTATTTTAATTTCACCGATTGCGGGTGCGACCGCACTCAAACCAGGATCTGCGTGCAAGCCACTCTATGGGATACAACCAGCAATTGTGAATGCTGAAGGTGAAATACTCGATGGCACTTGTGAGGGCAATTTGGTGATTGAAGGCAGTTGGCCAGGTCAGATGCGAACCATTTATGGCGATCATCAACGTTTCATTGAAACCTATTTTTCAACTTATCCAAACTGCTATTTTACGGGTGATGGCGCCAAGCGCGATCAGGATGGTTATTATTGGATTACTGGACGGGTAGATGATGTCCTTAATGTTTCAGGTCATCGTTTGGGAACCGCCGAAATTGAAAGTGCATTGGTCTCACACAAGTTTGTTGCAGAATCGGCAGTTGTCGGCATGCCACATGAGATTAAAGGGCAGGGGATCTGTGCATTTGTGACGCTGAAAGTGGATGTTGAATATAGCGATACGCTTCGCCGTGAACTACGTGATTGGGTGCGCCGTGAAATTGGTCCAATTGCCACACCCGATGCCATATATTGGGCGCCTGCACTGCCTAAAACGCGCTCAGGAAAAATTATGCGACGTATCCTGCGTAAACTGGCGGCTGGTGAGCTAGACTCCCTTGGAGATATTTCGACCCTAGCTGATCCATCAGTCGTGGATAATTTAATCGCGGCAGTAAACGGAATTGCAGATGAATATACTCATCGTTGATGACCATCCATTGTTTCGTAGCGCACTCATCCAAGCGGTGCAGAATGCGCTACCTCATGCCGTAATCAATGAAACGGCATCTGTTGCTGGCTTGCATTCGTTTTTAGAGCAACAGCTAGAACCCGATTTGGTGTTACTCGATCTCAACTTGCCAGATGCTTCAGGATTTTCTGCATTGGTGCATTTGCGTGCAACCTACCCAGCGTTGCCAGTGATCGTGGTTTCAGCTCACGAAGAAAGTTCGATCATGCAGCGTGCCTTGGCACATGGTGCGCTGGCGTATATCCCTAAATCAGCGCCTCCTCGGCGTATTTATGAGGCGATACAGACTGTATTGGCAGGTGAGACGTGGTTACCAAATCAGCAGAATCTCAGCTTGGATGATCCTCGCGCCAGTGCCGAAACTGACCTCGCTGTGCGTTTGCAGTCATTGACCCCGCAGCAATTTCGGGTGCTGATGATGATTGCAGAAGGTTTGTTGAATAAGCAAATCGCGTATACCTTGAATGTATCTGAAGCCACGAACAAAGCGCATGTCACCGCTATTTTTCGCAAAATGGATGTACAGAATCGGACTCAAGCTGTATTGGCGTTGGGTGCTTTAAATCTAGATCCGCCTAAGCTTTAATAAAGCCTAATTCACTCTAACTGACATCAAAAAAGCACGTAACGCGGCTGGTTTAAGTGGTTTCTTGAGGAGTACTGCGCCTTCGGCATGTGTACGTTCAGGCAGATCAGGATCGCTATCCGCTGTAATCAATGCAGCTGAGCAACCTTTGGCGTGCATTCTAATCAAGTCTAACCCTTCGCAATACGCATCTAAGTGTTGATCTACTAACCAGACTTGAATGGGTCTGTGATGCAGTTCTGCGTGTTTAGCGAGTTCAATTGCTTGGCTAGGATGTGTCGCAATCACCACCTCACACCCCCAGCGCTGTAATAGAATGTGCATGGCTTCTAAAATTGCGACATCATTATCCACACAGAGTACCCGTAGGCCATGCAATACACCGCTACCCACTTTCGTGGACACCGGTCGTTGCTGCACAGGTTGTGCGATCGGGAGCGTGAGCATAAAACACGAGCCTTTACCCAACGTCGAATATAACTTCAGTGGGTGCGCTAGGCGTGTTGCCATGCGTTCAACGATCGCAAGCCCCAGTCCTAATCCTTGCTCTCCCCACGGTGAAGCTTTTTTTCCGCGCTGAAACTCTTGAAAGATCAGTTTTTGCTGCGCCGCATCAATGCCGAATCCAGAATCCCATACGCCAAGACGTAAATATCCGTCCTGTGAGGCGTGACCCAATACGCCCACTACGACTCGACCCTCGGCGGTATAACGCAATGCATTACTTAGTAAATTTTGAATGATTCGCCGCAACCACTGCGGATCGCTATTTACCCATAAACGTGTGGGGTGAACATGCAGAACCAGACCGCGCTGAACCGCGATTGGCGCGAACTGACTTTCTAGATCGGTCAATAGTGCATTGAGATCAACCGCAGCTAAATTCGGTTGTAACGTATCACTATCCAACCGTGCGATTTCGAGTAATGCGGACAAAATACTTTCAGCGCCATGTAAGGCACGGTCGAGCTGTTTCAAGGTTTGTTGATCACTCTCGTTAAGATCACCTTGCTCAAGTACACCAGAAAACAAGCGCGCCGCATGCATGGGTTGGAGTAAATCATGGCTGGCCGCCGCGACAAAATGGCTTTTGGAGCTATTTGCTTTATCTGCTTGAATGCGTGCAATTTTTTGCTCATACAGTGCCAGTTCAAGTTGTTCCGTACGTTCCATAACCCGCGCTTCTAACGCCGCTTCAGTTTGACGAAATTGGGTAATATCCGCAAACGTGGTGACAAATCCACCGCCGCTTATGGGTTGTCCACGCATTTCGATCACTTGATTATTGGCGCGTACCCGCTCAAAGACATGTGCATTGCCAGCACGCAGCCAGTTTAAGCGTTTCTGGATATGCGACTCAACTGACCCAGGTCCACATTCACCACGCTCAGCGTTATAACGGATGAGATCCGCAACTGGGCAACCGACATAGACCAAATCTGTAGGGTAGTTAAACAGTTCTAAATAACGCCGATTCCATGCCACTAAACACATATGACTATCGACCACACTCACTCCATGGGTCAAATTATCCATCATGGTGAGTAATAATTGCTGATTAAAGCGTTGCCATTGTGATGCTTGATCCAACAATGCAGCAACTTGCGCCACACCCAAACCATTATCCCGTAGCGCAGTGGTTAGTAGGGTACGCGCCGAAGCAGATCCAATCGCGCCTGCCAATAACTGCTCAGTAAACTGCCACCAGCGGCGATCTGCACGCATCTGCTGATCCAATGGCTCTCCGAGATGTTGGGCAAATTCAGTAAACGCTTTTTGTGTCACGGATGTCCCACTGATGCGTTCCGCTAATGCAGCTAAATCACCGATCGTAAATGTTTGCCGAGAGACTGTATGAGACATTTGTACGGTAGAGGATTCCCGCGTACCTAAGCGTTGATTCAATGATCTTTCAAGCTCATCAGGTTGTAAAAAAGGGGCCGCTTGCATCTGCTCACTGACAGTCGGACGATAACGACGTGAAATCCATATATACAAGGCTAGATTGACCCCCAGTGACCAAAATACACCATGAGTCAGCGGATCATGTCCAGAAAAACCCAGCAAGGCCTCAGGTCTCAATAGACTGATTCCAAATAATCCTTCAGTTTGCCAATTGAAAAAAGCACTTTGCAGGGTTAGTGATAAGTGACCGGAGAGTGCGGATACTAAAGAGGGTAGCAGTAAGGTATAAGCCCACAAGACAAAGCCTGCAATGAGCCCCGCCATTACACCCGACTTGCTTCCACCACGCCAATACAACCCTCCGATCAGCGCAGGCGCGAACTGAACAACACCTGCAAAAGCCAACAGCCCTATCGCAGACAATTGTGTCGCGTTCGCAAATAATCGATAAGCTAAAAACCCGAGTAGCATCACCGTCAGCATGGATAAACGTCGAACGACACGCATGACTTTTTCAAGCTCAAGTCCGCTATGCTGCACCAAATTAAAATGCCATAACAACGGCAAAATCAAATCATTACTCAGCATGATCGACAACGTCACTGTTGCCACCAACAGCATCCCGGTTGCCGCTGAGAACCCACCTAAAAATGCAAGAAGTGCTAGCCCTGTTTCACCGTTCATCAAGGGCAGCATGAGTACCGCTGTATCAGGATTGGGTAGCAGACTAATCGGCATATGACTCGCCCACAGTATGATGGGAATAATCGCTAGTACCGTCAATAGCAGATATACCGCAAACCAACGCCGCGCACCATGTACATAATTGAGGTCACGACATTCGACGACACCCACATGAAATTGGCGCGGTAAACAAATCATCGCAAGGCCCGCTAATAAAGTCTGCGTCCAGAATCCAGAGGGCAGTCCTTCGGTCTGCAAACGCGTGACCCGCTGACTCAGTTCAACTGAAAGCAAATGTCCAGAATCAAGATGCAGCATCGCAAAGCAAGCGATCACCATCAGTGCGATCAACTTGACCATCGATTCAAGTGCAATGGCCAGCATGAGTCCACTGTGCTGCTCACTATTGGTTAAATGTCGACTCCCAAACACCATCGCAAGACCTGCTAACAATCCAGTCAGCAGCAAAACCCCATTCGATGTCATCCCAATATTTGCTTGATCAGACAACAGCACATCGACGCTGAGTGCGATAGCGCGTAATTGTAGTGCCAAGTATGGCAAGATACAGATGACTGCGCACACAGTCACCATTGCTGCAAGTTTAGGCGATTTGCCATAGCGTGCTGCGATGAAATCGGCGATTGAAGTAATCGACTGGCGATTGCGGATTTGGACTAAGCGCTGCCAGATATCGCGCCCCAACCATAAAAACAATAATGGCCCTAAATAAATCGGTAGGAAGCTCATGCCGTCACGTACCCCAGCACCTACCGCACCATAATAAGTCCACGATGTGCAATACACGCCTAACGTCAAGCTAAACAATGCCATACGCCAGCGATGGCTTAACCCATTATTTTTACGCTCGCCAAGAAATGCACAGACAAAAAGTAGCAGTACATAACATCCTAATGCGCCAAAGACTAACCAACCATTCATGAGATGAACATCCTATCCTTGTTCTGGCTATTACTTTTTGAGTGCTATCACGCAGCCATCATTCTTAATGGCTTATTTTTATCGCTCAAGCACTATATCTCACTTTAAAACAGAGTCGTGTGCTAATGGCATTTTATAAGACTAAAGTCGCAGTTCTATTTTGAATAAGGACTGTTATGGTTGTGTTGTACGAATCTTGCGCAATCAAAATATGAATATTGGTTGCGACTACAACATAACGAATATTCAAAATCTGATTAAAGCGTTTAAGCGTAATCAACTTTTGAAGACGATAGGTATTAAGGAGCACGGATCATGGAAACAGATCGCGTCAATATGATTACTCAAAATCCAAAATTTCGGGAACTGGTTCGTAAGAAATCACAGTTGAGTTGGTCACTGACATTCATCATGTTATTTATCTATTTTGGTTACATTTATTTAGTTTCTTATCACCCAGCCTTTCTCCATCAATCCCTTTCGGGCGGGGCAACGACGATCGGTATACCGCTCGGGATAAGTGTCATTGTTAGCGCTTTTGTGCTTTGCGGCATCTATGTTTGGCGTGCAAATGGTGAATTTGATCGTCTAACCAAGGACGTCATCGTGGAGATGAAGAAATGAAATTAACCAAATTCATCCCGCTCGTCGCGCTCGGTTATTCAGGTTTTGTAACGGCTTCTCCCGATCTGGGACAAACCGTGCAGCAGGCCACCAACTGGACTGCGATTATCATGTTTGTGATTTTTGTCGCATTCACATTGATGATCACCAAATGGGCGGCAAAGAAGAATCGTTCTGCATCGGATTTTTATACCGCAGGCGGTGGCATTAGTGGGTTCAAAAATGGACTTGCGATTGCTGGAGACTATATGTCAGCGGCCTCGTTTCTCGGCATTTCTGCGATGGTCTTCACCAAAGGTTACGATGGACTCATGTATTCGATTGGCTTCTTAGTTGGCTGGCCAATTTTGTTATTTTTGGTCGCGGAACGCCTGCGGAATTTAGGTAAATATACGTTTGCCGATGTTGCTTCCTTCCGTTTAAAACGTTCACCCATTCGAACGATGGCAGCTGTTAACACCTTGGTTGTGGTTGCTTTTTATCTAATTGCACAAATGGTTGGTGCGGGACAATTAATTAAACTACTCTTTGGACTGGACTATTCGATAGCCGTCATTGTTGTAGGCGTATTAATGATGATCTATGTCCTATTTGGCGGCATGTTAGCGACCACATGGGTACAAATTATCAAAGCAGGGATGTTACTCGGCGGCGCAACGTTTATGGCGTTCATGGTGCTTTATCACTTTAATTTCAGCTTAGATCTTATGTTTAGCGAAGCAATCAAAGTGTTTGGCACAGTCAATCATACTGATGGCAATAAAATCATGGGTCCTGGTACGTTGTTCAGTAGTCCGATTGATGCGATTTCCTTAGGTATGGCCCTAATGTTCGGTACCGCAGGCTTACCTCACATTCTCATGCGTTTTTTTACGGTGAACAGTGCAAAAGAAGCGCGTAAATCGGTCTTCGTAGCAACTGGGTTTATCGGCTACTTTTATATCCTGACCTTTATCATTGGCTTTGGTGCGATTTTATTTATTGCACAGAATCCAGATTATCTCGACGCCGCTAAAATGGCTGTAACAGGAAAACTCGAACTTCGCGGCGGCGGTAACATGGCGGCGATCCACTTAGCGCATGCGCTCGGCGGCAACTTGTTCCTCGGTTTCATTTCTGCGGTTGCCTTTGCGACGATTCTTGCAGTTGTTGCTGGATTAACGCTATCGGGTGCAACTGCCGTTTCGCATGATCTATATGCAAATGTCATCGCTCATGGTCGTTCAACCGAAAAAGATGAAATGCGTGTTTCTAAATATGCCACCGTTGCTCTGGCGATCTTTGCCATGATCTTAGGGATTGTATTTGAAAAACAAAATGTCGCATTTATGGTTGGTTTAGCTTTTGCTGTCGCCGCATCTGCTAATTTTCCAGTGCTATTGCTATCAATGTTTTGGCGCGGACTGACTACACGAGGTGCACTTGCTGGTGGTGTGATTGGGATGTTGTCATCGGTACTCCTGATTTGCCTTACCAAAGCTGTGTATGTCGAAACCTTCCACTTCGGTACAACCGCACCGATTCCTTACCAAAATCCTGCTTTATTTTCGATTATCTTATCGTTCTTTTGCTGCTGGTTCTTCTCGATTACCGACAAAAGCGCGCAAGCCAAGCAAGAGCAGGATGCGTACGATGCACAGTTCGTCCGTTCTATCACTGGTGTTGGTGCTGAGCAAGGAAGCGATCATTAGTGAGTGATTTAACAGACGTCACGTAGCAAACTGATGTCAGTTCATCGACATCAGTGAATACGCCAGACTAGTCATACATAAATTGATGCAAAGCGCTGGTGAACTACTCTTTTTAATATTCTCTTTAAAAGCGTCTATAAAACTTGACCTCATGTCAGGACGCTTTTTTATTGCCATTTTTGACCTGAAAGGAATTCAGCATGAAAATTAAACGCCCGCTATACCGTACAAAAATCGCAATTGCAGTCAAAGACTCAATCCTTTTCGCGACAATGCTGAGCTTGGCTCCGATAGCAGCCTTTGCCGACACCCCCGCAGCGACCAGCAATACTCCAGGGTTGTCCGCGATACTCAACCATGATGATCTTACGTACGGAGGAGTCACATTATACGGAACGATTGATGTCGGATTTGTCCATCAAACTCACGGCACGCCACTGAGTGATTCTTACACCGATGGCCTAGGATATGTGATTTCAAAAAACAGTAATAAGTCGATTAATACCATTGCACCCAATGGGATGAGCCAATCAAAAATTGGTCTCAAAGGTGACATTAAAATCGACGATGATTTGTCCGCCGTTTTTAAACTTGAAACAGGGTTTAGTCCCACTAGCGGTATGCTGAGTGATGGACGTAAGTCATTGGTCGCTAATAACGGCGTGCCACTTGACGCACAAACCTCTAATGCGGACTCTAGCCGTTCAGGTCAGGTTTTTAATGGCGTTGCTTACGCGGGTATCAATTCCAAGGAATGGGGTACATTAACGCTCGGTCGACAAAATTCTCTATTGACGGATGCCGTTGGTAAGTATGATCCACAAGGCGCATCTTATGCCTTCTCAGTTATTGGTTACTCAGGCGTCATGGTAGGCGGCGGTAATACTCGGGATGCCAGACTTGATTCAGCTGTGCGTTACAGTCATCAGTGGCGTGCTGGTCGCTTAGCGATGCTTTATCATTTTGGTAACGGCAATAATGGTAAAGCCTATCAACTCAATTTGGGTCGTGATTTTACGCTGGCTGACCTTGGCTTAGGTGATCTAGGTTCAAGCAATTATGGCAAATTATCGTTCGATGCTTTTTACTCGAACAATCGAAGTACCGTGAATGCGGCATCGCTTAGTGCAGCGCAAGTATTGACCAAACCTACAGGGTCTTTGGCAGCAACCATCTCTGATAATACGGCCTACGCCTTGATGCTGAAATACACGCTCAATCCAGTTAATTTGTATGCTGGTTATGAGCATATTCGTTATGCAAATCCATCTTCTCCGTTAGCGGCTGGTTTTAGTGATATTGGTGGATATTTAATCAGTGTGGTCAATAATACGGCCTTTACCAACGAGAAAATTCTTGGAATTTCTTGGGTCGGTGCCAAAGTTGCAATTACGCCGAAATTGGATCTGACTGGTGCTTATTATCATTACAACCAAAACAGCTACAAAGGCAATAGTTGTGGAGACAGTAGTGCTGGGTCTTGTAGTGGTAGTTTAAACGCCACGTCACTCTCACTCAATTACAAGATCAGTAAGCGCCTAGATGCATATGGCGGTGCGATGTATTCAAAAGTAAACGATGGTCTATCCAGTGGTTATCTGCATACTAGCTCTGTTGATCCGATGGTAGGTATGCGTTATAACTTTTAGGATAACGATCCCAAGAGGTAATATGTAAGATGTTTGATGCGTATTTTTCAGCGCTTAATTTTTTTTAATGTGTTCCATGTGTCGCAAAAGGCTCAATGAATTATAGAATTTATTGAGCCTTTTTTAGTGTGCGTTGAATGATGATTGAAGTCCACATTGTCCTTAAAACGTCAACAGACCCCTAAGGAATATTGACGTTTTATAGATCATTTATAATTTTAGTCATTAAACGTGTTTTGATACCCCAATCTGCAAAAAAAAATAAGAAAATAACGAGATGAATGTAAGTCAGATTATTATGTTTTATTTTTTTAGTAATTTGTGATTTTACATTTAATGCTGAAATTGAGATATTGTTTGTATTAATTCTCTAAATTACTGAAGATCAGTTCTATCGTGCTTTTTCTGTACTAGATTTCTATCTAGTGCAATTATATTTAGTCACCCATTTTATGATTGTAAACATTAAAAACTCAAATGTATGTGCTATATGTATTTGTATTTAATATTTTTTATTAGAGGTTGTCTACGTGGTTATCAAAAACAACGCTCGTGCCTTGATTCTAGATTTATTGTTTGCACAACCTGATGCTACCATCAGTACTCGCCAGTTTGCGCTCGCTGGACAGCTATTTGGCATTAATGAAAATAGTGTGCGTGTGGCATTGACGCGCTTATCGAGTGATAGTTTGATTGAGTCCGCTGGCCGAGGGATTTATCGTTTAAGTCAAGGTGCGATAGAAATATCTGAGCCAGTTGCCAACCGAGTGCAAGGGGTTAAATCAACACGACAATGGGCGGGTAGTTATTTAGCAATCCATACCGCTATTCTTAAACGCACCGATCGAACGGCACTAAAACGCCGTGAGAGAACGTTACGTTTGAATGGTTTTCGAGAGTTGCAGCCAGATCTTTATATCCGACCTGATAATTTAGCAGAAGACTTTGAGAGCACTCGGCAGCATTTGATGAATACGGGGCTAGATACTCGTGCAACAATGTTTATCGTCGAACATTTCGATGCTGACAGTCACCAGAAAATCCCGAGTCTTTGGGATGAAAAAGCACTGAATGATCGTTATAAAAAGACGAGTCAGCATATACAATCTTGGCTCAGTCTTGCGGACCAACTAGAACTTGAGGTGGCAGCGAGGGAGTCATTATTGATTGGGCGACAGGCTATTCCGTTGATGATGACTGATCCGTTATTACCCGAACCCTTTATAGATTTAACGCTACAACAGCAATTTTTTAGCGATGTACAAAAACTAGACCAAAAGGGTCACCAATTGTGGCAGCAGTTATACAACCAAGCCAAATGATTATTTGTAGTCTAGAGGTGGCGCTAAGCCGAGTGTCCAAAAATTTGCTATAATATGTCGATGAATTTTTGAGTAACGATGTTTTTTGTTGTTATTGATTGTTCGTCTTATTTTTAGTTCATTAAATTTGCTTTTCAAATCTATCGTTTAGAGGTCACCACCATGCGCTACCCAAAATCATACGATGTCATCGTCATTGGCGGTGGACACGCGGGTACTGAAGCTGCGCTTGCTGCGGCGCGCATGGGACGTCAAACCTTACTTTTGACGCATAACATCGAAACGCTCGGACAAATGAGCTGTAACCCTGCGATTGGTGGGATTGGTAAGTCACATCTCGTACGTGAAATCGATGCGATGGGCGGTGCAATGGCACTGGCAACTGATCACGCGGGGATTCAATTCCGTGTTTTAAATAGCCGTAAAGGCGCAGCCGTTCGTGCAACGCGCGCGCAAGCCGACCGTATTTTATATAAAGCCGCCATTCGTTCGATGCTTGAAAATCAATCGAACCTCGATATTTTCCAACAAGCCGCAGATGATTTGATCGTTGAAGGCGACACAGTTAAAGGTGTCGTGACGCAAAGCGGTATTCGTTTTGATGCGCGTACCGTTGTCTTAACCAGTGGTACGTTCTTGGGCGGGATTATTCATATCGGTATGCAACAGTCTCGTGGTGGCCGCGCTGGCGATCCGCCCTCGATTGCGCTGGCTGATCGTTTGCGTGAATTGAAATTGCCCGTCGGTCGTTTAAAAACAGGTACGCCACCACGGATTGATGCGAAAAGCGTTGATTTCTCAGTCATGATTCCACAGCCGGGCGATACGCCGATGCCTGTCATGTCGTTCATGGGCGATGTGTCGATGCATCCGCGCCAAGTGAATTGCTGGATGACGCATACCAATTTGGAAACGCATGACATTATCCGTAGTGGCTTAGATCGTTCGCCGATGTACACGGGTGTGATCGAAGGCGTGGGACCACGTTATTGCCCGTCAATTGAAGACAAGATCCATCGTTTTGCGGATAAAGACAGCCATCAGATATTTATTGAGCCAGAAGGCTTGAATACGCACGAACTCTATCCGAATGGCATCTCAACCAGCTTGCCTTTTGATATTCAATTGAAGCTCGTGCGCTCTATGAAGGGTCTGGAAAATGCTCACATCACCCGTCCAGGTTATGCGATTGAATATGATTACTTCAATCCACAAAATTTGAAACCAACGCTTGAAACCAAGTCGATCAATAACCTCTATTTTGCTGGTCAGATCAATGGTACGACAGGTTACGAAGAAGCCGGCGCACAAGGTTTGCTCGCTGGTTTAAACGCGGCACGTCGTGCCGTGGATGAAGAAAGCTGGACGCCAACCCGTGACCAAGCATACTTGGGCGTGATGGTGGATGATTTGATCACGCATGGTACGAAAGAACCGTATCGTATGTTTACCAGTCGTGCCGAATATCGTTTGATGTTGCGTGAAGACAATGCTGATCAACGTCTGACTGAAGCGGGTCGTAAATTGGGCTTGGTCAGTGATGAACGTTGGGCGGCGTATTGC
>JACMMY010000070.1 GCA_014378805.1 Moraxellaceae bacterium | reverse complement strand
TTGGTAATCATGAAATGATTGCGGTATTTTTAAATAGTGCTGGACTTCAATGGGATGCCTCAATAGAACATAAACTACAAGAGTTCTATCGACGCATTGCCCAATAAATCCGTTTATTTCTGCGCAGGAACGCTAATAAAAGGCATGGTACCGCCGCCTGTGAATTGTGGAAGTACGCCGTTCCATTTTTCGATGGCTTTCATTTTGACGTATTCTTCACCGCCTTGTTCTTTGATTGCTTGGGCTTGAATGCGAATGGTTTCAGCTTCTGCCTGTGCCATCGCAATTTTCTGTTCAGCTTCTACTTTAATTCGATCAAGGTCATTCTTGGCTTTAAGCGCATTTTGTTCAGCCGTTTGTTTGGCTTCAATCGCTTCATCAAAGGCTTTTGAAAAACTGAAATTGGTAATCTGAATATCTTCGACGTTGATGTTGTAGTTTGCCAATGAAGTACGAAGGCCAATCGCAATTTCCTGTTTAACTGAGTCACGACGCGTCAGTAATTCTTCAGCGGAGAAGCGTGCAATTACAGCTTTTACAATTTCTTGAATACGCGGCTCAATGACCTTGCTTTCAACATCCAAACCAAATCGCGTGTAAGTATCTTGAAGTGTATTTGCATTCAGGTGGTAGTTGAGCGCGACTTCAGTGGTGACGGTTTGCAAGTCTTTCGTACCTGCACTGGCTGGCGCATGAGATTTTTGCGTACGCACATCGACGAGAATTACGCGTTCAATGAATGGCATTTTTAAATGAAGTCCGTCAGAAACGACTTCTTGAACTTGGCCGAAACGGAGGACGAGTGCACGTTGTCCTGAATCAACGGTATAAAAGCAGCCCCAAAATATAATAAAGGCGATAAGACCCAATAAGCCGATAGAAATATACTTTACCTTGTTGATGGGCGATTGATTCATGAGCATGTTTTGTGAGTCCTTTATGTTTGTATGTATTTTTTTAGCATGCTAAATACTAGCAGATTTAAATGAAAAGACGGACAATTCAAGCAGTCATAAAAAAACCGACTCTTATTTGCTAGGAGTCGGTTTTTTGTATCTGATATTCAGATCAAATTAGCGTTCAAGCAGCGCCAATTTGTTTGGCTTGCCATCCCATTCAGCCGCATCAGCTGGACGTTCACCAATGACGGTGATGTTTGGCCAAACTGCTGATAACTCAATATTAAGCGCAAGGAATTTTTCCTGACCTTTTGGTAGCTCATCTTCAGAGAAGATCGCATTGGCAGGGCATTCTGGTTCGCAGAGTGCACAGTCGATACATTCATCTGGATTGATGACCAAAAAGTTTGGACCTTCGTAGAAGCAATCTACAGGACACACTTCAACGCAGTCTTGGTATTTACATTTAATACAGTTTTCGGTGACAACAAAGGTCATGGCGGCTGGCTACCTAAAGTCAAAAATCTAAAATATGGTTTAACAGTTTGCCAAAGGCTAAGAAACTGTGGGTGAATCGAATGTCGCATAGTTTAATCTATTTACCGCTCGATACCAATTCCTTTAGCTTATATAGAATATCAAGTGCTTGCTTAGGACTCAGATCATCGACATTTAAGCCGTCGATTTCGTCAAAGAGGGTTGAATTCTCGTTTGCACTTTCAAATTGATTTGCATCATGCATTGTCGATGGCTGTTCTTGGCTGAAAAGGTCATCAAATAGATCATTTTGCCCCAGATGAACGGCTTGTTGTCGTTCAAGTGCACGTAAACGCGCGCGGGCTTCTTTAATCACGGATGCTGGAATTCCAGCAAGTTTGGCGACTTGTAAACCGTGACTTTTACTGGCTGCGCCGTCTTGTACTTGATGAAGTAAGATTAATTCACCATTAATTTCACGTGCCGCAACATGGCGATTTTCAATGCCAGCTTGTACGCCAAGTTCAGTCAATTCAAAGTAATGTGTGGCAAATAGACATAGACAGTTAATACGCTTTGCTAAATCCAGAACACATGCCCATGCGAGCGATAAACCATCATAGGTACTGGTTCCGCGACCCACTTCATCCATTAAGACTAAAGATTGACTCGTCGCATGATGCAGGATTTGTGCAGTCTCGGTCATTTCCACCATAAAGGTCGATTTGCCAGTGGATAAGTCATCTGCAGAACCAATCCGCGTAAAAATTCGATCGACAGGGCCTAATATGGCTTTGCTAGCAGGCACGTAACTACCTGAATAGGCGAGTAATGTGATCAATGCAGTTTGGCGCATATAGGTGGATTTACCGCCCATATTCGGGCCAGTAATCAAGATCAGGCGATTATTCCGATTCATGAAGACATCATTCGGTGTAAATGGCGCACGGCTGACGGCTTCAACAACAGGATGGCGGCCACCTTCGATATCAATCAAAGATTCTGCGGTAAAAGTAGGACGCGACCAATTGCGTAACCGCGCCTGATTCGCCCAATTAGCCAATACATCGAAATCGGCGAGTGCAGCACTCATCATTTGCAATGGAGCAAGTTCTTGTCTGAGCTGATCAAGTAGTTGTTCAAATAATATTTTTTCACGCATTAATGCACGTGAATCACTCGACAGTACTTTGTCTTCAAACGTTTTCAATTCAGGTGTGATGTAGCGTTCGGCATTTTTGAGCGTTTGTCTGCGGATAAAATGTGCTGGCGCAGATTCTGCTTGAGCGCGGGTCAATTCAATGTAGTAACCACTGACACGGTTGTAGCCAATTTTCAGTGTATTAATGCCTGTTGCGGCGCGTTCACGAATTTCCATATCCAGCAGATATTGACTGGCGTGGTCACGAATTTGACGGAGTTCATCGAGTTCAGCATCGAAACCATCAGCAATGACACCACCTTCACGTAATAGTACTGGCGGCAACTCGTTGATAGCTTGTGTTAATAAGGTATACACCTCATTAAATTGCCCAAGTTGATGAATTAAGTCATCGAGTAGGCTTTTATCTTCCAGTTGTTCCCAGCCTTTGCCATGCAATGCTGGTTTTAGCGCATGGTGGAGTAATGGGAGTTGTCCGCAAGTCTGGCGAAGTTGTACGAGATCGCGTGGGCGCGCGGTACCTAACGCAATACGTCCCAGCACACGTTCCACATCACCAATATTTTTCAGCGCGATACGAATAGGATCGTCGTGAAAACCATTTTTTAAACGTGCGATCGCATCAAGGCGCGCATCCAAAACTTGAGTGTCGCGTAATGGCTGCATCAGCGCTCGAGCTAATAAACGACTGCCCATCGCAGTTTGACAATCATCAACGAGTGCAAGCAGTGACGTACCGTGTTCAAACAGTGGGTCAATGATTTCTAAGTTACGCCGCGTCACAGGATCAAGCGCAATGAACGAATCCATTGATTCGAGACGCAGATGCTGAATGTGCGGCAAATTACTTTGCTGGGTTTCGCGCGCATAGTGGAGGAGCGCGGCAGCGGCAGCTTGCGCTAGCGGTAAATGGTCAATGCCAAAACCCGATAAGGTGCTGACATTAAATTGACGACAAAGCGTCTCATTGGCATTTTTTAGATCGAAATCGACGTTTGGTCGACGTGTAATCGCGGTATTCGTATTGTTTGATGTGCCGCCACAAAGTTGTTTGACATCATCCAGAGTCATTTTTTCTTGTTGAATGAGATTTTCATCAATTAATAATTCGGCTGGTGAAATACGTGCCAATTCAATCGTCAAACGTGCAGAATCAAATCCAATTTCTTGAACGGTCAATGCGCCAGAAGCAAGTTCAAGAACAGCAATACCTACGCGATTTTTCTGCATACACAGTGCCGCCATTCGCACTGCACGATGACTTGGCATCAGTGCTTCGTCGGTCAGTGTGCCAGCGGTGAGAACACGAACGACTTTGCGTTCGACAGGTGCTTTCCCAGTGACTTCACCCACTTGTTCGCAAATTGCAACTGTTTCGCCTGCTTTGACCAATCTTGCTAAATAACCTTCAGCGGCGTGATAAGGAACACCTGCCATTGGAATCGGCTCGCCGCCTGATTTGCCGCGATGTGTTAGCGTAATGCCAAGTAGTTTTGCTGCACGATGTGCATCTTGAAAAAACAACTCGTAAAAATCACCCATCCGATAAAATAACAGCGCATGCGGATATTCACGTTTCATCGTTAAATATTGCTGCATCATCGGCGTATGTGACGCAATATCAGCGTGAGTTTGATCTGAGTGAGTTGTTTGTTCGAACATGAGAATAATTAGTTTCTTCGGTAAAAGTCGCACGTATGATACCGAAAAACCTCACGCGCTGAGTTAGGTTTTTTGATGTTGTTTACGAGGGATGAATGGATTGAATTCATGTGAAAATGAAGAGAATTATGCTGATCAGGTTCAACAGCATCATCAAACCGCTTAAAAATATGTTTAAATATGCGACTAGATTTTAGCTTCACTTCTATTTTATTTTTTCATCGCTAGGACATTCTTTCATGCGTGCTTTTAATTTCTGTGCTGGTCCTGCTGCGCTTCCAACAGCCGTTCTCAATCGTGCTCAAGCTGAATTGCCAAACTGGCATGAGACAGGCATGTCGATCATGGAAATGAGTCATCGCAGCGATGATTATGTCGGCGTAGCAGAGAAAGCTGAAGCGGATTTACGGACTTTATTAAATATTCCATCGAACTACAAAGTCTTGTTTGTACAAGGCGGCGCAACATTGCAGTTTTCTGCGGTTCCGCTGAATTTACTGGGCGCAGGTCAAACTGCCGATTATATCGATACGGGTATTTGGTCGGAAAAAGCGATTCAGGAAGCACGCCGTTATGGCAATGTGAATGTTGCTGCGTCAAGCAAAGCGGATCATTACCTGAGTGTTCCTGCGCAAAGTGATTGGCAGTTGACTAAGGGCGCGGCCTATGTGCATTACACGCCTAATGAAACCATCGGCGGATTGCAGTATGACTTTGTTCCTGAAGTCGATGCGCCGTTGGTTGCGGATTTGTCCTCTGCGATTTTGTCTGAGCCGCTGGATGTTTCTAAGTTTGGTTTGATCTACGCTGGCGCGCAAAAGAACATTGGTCCAGCTGGTTTAACGCTCGTTATCGTGCGTGATGATCTGCTTGGGCATGCGCAGTCGATTACACCAAGTCTGCTGGATTATTCTCAGCAAGCGAAACACGGTTCAATGGTGAACACGCCAGCGACGTTTGGTTGGTATTTGGCAGGTTTGGTATTCGAATGGTTGATCGAGCAGGGTGGTTTGACTGCAATTCAAAAAATCAATCAAGAAAAAGCCGCGACGCTTTATGGTTATATTGATCAAAGTGGCTTTTACGCGAACCCAATTAAAGTAGAAAATCGTTCGAAAATGAACGTGCCATTTACACTTGCAGATGCTTCGCTTGAAAAAGCATTTTTGGCAGAAAGCACAGCGGCAGGTTTGCTGAACTTGGCTGGCCATCGTTCGGTCGGTGGTATGCGTGCAAGTTTATATAACGCTGTACCCCTTGAAGGGGTTCACGCGTTGGTTGCGTTTATGCAAGACTTTGCGAAGCGTAATGGTTGATTTGTAAAAGGCTAATGGAGTCGTTGCTTAAAGATATTAGGCAACGATTCTGTAAGCTGTCATTTTAATAATAATAGATAAAAGAAGAATTCTATGTATACAGGTAGTTGTCTTTGCGGTGGCGTGAAATTTTCAATCAATGCAGAACTTGCACCTATTCAAATTTGTCATTGCTCACAATGTCGTAAAGCACAGGGCGGCGCTTTTGCGACCAATACTCCAGTCGCGATTTCTGATTTTCAGTTGAAAAGCGGCGAGGATTTATTAACCGAATATGAGTCTTCACCGGGCAAAAAACGTTTCTTTTGTCGTCAATGCGGTTCGCCTATTTATAGCAATCGTGATTCATTGCCAAATGTCATGCGTATTCGTGCAGGTTTATTGGATGAGCCGTTAAATGTAAAGCTGGCTTTTCATGCGTTCACGGCATCAAAATGTAGTTGGTTAGAAATTAATGATGATTTGCCAAAGTATGATGAAGGGGTGAAATAAAGAGTTCAGCCCATCCTACCAATTTTTACTAAGCGGCCGAACTCAGGTGTTTCTACCAGTGAAATTCTCTTTCATAAAGGTTGTTACATGAAGCAATTTGTAGATTTTGTAGATGAGGCTTTAAAGCTTTGTCTGGAACGTAAGGAGATTTATCCTACAGTGGGCATGTTCGATTCTATTGAAAAGCAACTTGCTTATCTTAAGGCAGTACTGATTAGCGAAGAGACTGACCGTACTCGTTTATCCAAAATAGTTGTTGGTGTATATGCAGTTCGAGAGTTTGATGATTCCGACCCATAGTTTGCGAATGCTCTTATGAAGGCTCACTACATTGCAGTTAGGATGGCAAAGGGGCTAAAGCCAGAGATGCAGGAATTGTTATAAAAAGACTTGTAGTAAGCATAGTGTGAATTTCATACCGTCTTGTCCCAGATTTTAATTAAAATAGATTGTGGTGCTGGGGGCAAGCCGCCAGCCTACTTTACTTAACCTAAAATTATCACGGTAGATTTCGCATCCACCACACAAACACTTCACATAAAAAACATCCAGCTTGCTGGACATGTTGAGCAATCATTCCAATAATAGAGTGACTTCATTCAATTGCCCTTTTTCACAATGACCGATGCCGTCAATACGATTCCCAGCAAACAGATTTTGCTGGTGGAAGATGATCCTGCAATCGCGGAGCCATTGATTTACGCATTAGAGCGTGAAGGATGGAAAGTGCATTGGGTGACGTTAGCGGCTCAGGCCTTAGAGCGGCTAGCGATAATGCCGCACGACTTTATTATTCTCGATGTGGGTTTGCCAGATATGGATGGCTTTGATTTATGTCGCGCTATTCGTCAACAATGGACGACGCCACTACTGTTTTTAACTGCGCGTAGCGAAGAGATCGAACGCATCATCGGTTTAGAAATTGGTGCGGATGATTATTGTGCTAAACCCTTTAGTCCACGTGAAATTATTTCCAGAATTAAAGTGATTTGGCGGCGAGTTCATTTGCAAGATACGTTGCAAAGTATTGTGACGAGTAAATCTGAAATTACGGAGAAGCCTAGTGAGGCGAAACATCTCATTGCCTGGGGTGAATGGCGGTTTAATTTATTAACGTTTCATGTAACTTACTATGATAAGACACTCAATCTAACTCGTTACGAGCTGAGATTGCTTGAAGTTTTACTAAAACAACCTGAGCGGGTATGGAGTCGCGGACAGCTAATGCAAGCGGCTTGGGAGCATCCAGACCATAGTTTGGAGCGTACAATTGATAGTCATATCAAAACATTACGGCAAAAATTGCGCATGATCCACCCGATTGATCCGATTCAGACTCATCGTGGATTGGGCTATAGTCTGAGTCGTTCTTAGGTCTTTTAATTCTTTTCTTCTGATGAGTTTAGATGTCGCATGTCGATTTTTTTAAGAATTTGGTTTGCCTTCGCGATTGTTTTGCTAGCGGGTAGCTATTTCACGCTGAATGCACTGCAAAATCAGATTAAGCCGAGCGTGCGCCAAGTGGTTGAAGAAACCCTTGCAGACAACTCAAATATCATTGCCAGTCTCATTGCCCCAGATGTTGCGAATCAGAATATTAAAACCCCAGAGTTTCATCAGAAAGTTATCGAAATACTTAATCGAAAACTCGGTGCAAAGATTTGGAGTCAGCAAAAGAACTCTGTTAACCAGCAACTTTACATTACTGATGCACAAGGGATCGTTTTATACGATTCACAAGGCTTAGCCACAGGTCAGGACTATTCGCGCTGGAATGATGTATATCTCACATTGCATGGTCGTTATGGTGTGCGTTCAACGCGTAGTAATCCAAAAGATTCAAGTACTTCAACGATGTATGTTGCTGCGCCCATCATTTGGAATGGACAGCTGATCGGCGTACTTTCATTAGTCAAACCTGGGGTTTCGGTACAACCTTATATTGATCTTGCTCAACGTGAAATGACGATTCGTGCGCTATGGGTTGTGGCTTTATCTCTGATTGTCAGTGGCATTGTCGCTTGGTGGCTGCGGCATGGAATTGAGCAGGTTCGGCGTTATGCGCTGCGATTAACACCACAAAATGCATTAGGTGAAGCAGGAGACCAACTCGCTCAACCTGAGATTAAAAAACCGCTCCACTTTTGGGCTGCACGTGAGTTGAATGAGCTAACTCAAGCAATCGACCAAATGCATGAAGCGCTTGCAGGGAAGGCTTATGTCGAGAATTATGTGCATACATTGACCCATGAGCTTAAAAGTCCATTGACGGCAATTGCCGCCAGCGCGGAGTTATTGCAAGATGATTTACCAGCGCCAGATCGTTTGCGTTTCGCGCAGAATATTCAGGAGCAGACTGAGCGCTTGCAGAATTTTATTGAGCGCTTATTGCTTTTGGCGAAGCTTGAAAAACAACAAGATCATCAAGGGCAAAAGCTTGAGAAAAAAACGCTCAATGTCGCCAGTCAGATCACTCAATTACTGCAAGAACGTAGTGCCGTACTCCAGACTCGCCTGCTAAAGGTTGAGACGAACATTTCTCCAAACATCACTGTCCAAGCAGAACCGTTTTGGTTCAATCAAGCATTAGGCAATATCCTCGATAATGCCTTTGATTTCACCCCACAAGGGGGATGTATTACGATTCATTGCTTTAATACGGTTAATGATAATAATCAAAAAAACGGCATTCACATTCAAATTGAAAATCAAGGTGCGGCGATACCAGATTACGCACTGCCTCAGGTTTTTGATCGTTATTTTTCTCTGCCGAGACCTGATAATGGACGCAAAAGTACAGGTCTTGGACTGACCCTTGTGCGTGAAGTGATGGCGTTACATCAAGGGCGTGTTCAGGTTGATAATTTAAAAGACGGCGTGTGGGTGAGTGTGCTGTTTTAATTCACATAAAACTCTTATTCATTTCACATACCTTCCATCAGCGCTCCATTTCCAAGCCACAGAATACATTCTCAAATTAAATTAGGGGAGTGTGGATGATGGCTCGATTATTAACATCAAAATTTGCAGTCATCGGTTTTTTAACCGTACTGTTTCTTATTGTCTTGGCAATGTTGTCGAATCTAGTCAGTGAGCGTCAGCGCTACAATCAGAGTGTCATCGAGGGCATTGGCAAGGATTATGTCCATCCGCAAACAATGATGGCGCCGTTTATCGTTGTTCCGACGACGGTCTCTCAGGCCTGTAAAGACGATATTAAAAAAGTGTGCTTGTTTGATAAAAATATCATTGTTAGCCCACGCAATTCAGTCTGGGATCATCAAATCAATGTCAGTGATGAGAATTTCAAGCGCGGCATTTATAAGGCGATAACCTATATTGATCAGATTGCCATTAAAGGTAAATTTGCATTACCGAAGCAACTTATCTCGCCAGCCAGCAACCAGATTATTCATTGGGAAAAAGCCACAATTCGGCTCAGTGTGTCCGACTTGCGTGGGTTGAGTGTTCAGCCTATTTTAAGTCTCAATGGACAAAAGGTCGCTTTTAATTTTCCGTTAGATGGCAGCATCAATCCAATGGGAATTACCTATACAGAAGCGCCGATTTTATTGAGTCCAGAAACTCAGGATTTTGATTTCAGTCTTGATTTTGGTTTGAACGGCATGAGTAGTTTGGCGGTCATTCCTGTGGGCAATGATATGACCATGAAGCTAAATGCAAATTGGACGCATCCTAGTTTTTATGGTACATCGTTGCCGCAAAAAACTTTCCAACCAGAAAGCTTTAGCGCGACTTGGCAAAACACCTATATCGCTAATCAAAACACCGAGCGTCTCATTGCCTGCCTTGGTAATAATATTGGTGATGCTTGTCAGCAGTTGAATAAAGCTGAAGATAGCGCGTATGCAGTGAAGTTTATCAAGGCCGTCGATACCTATACGATGACTGATCGTACGATTAAATATGGATTGCTATTTCTGATGATTACGTTCGGTGCATTCTTCTTATTTGAAGTACTGAAGAAATTACGGATTCACCCGATGCAATACACATTGGTGGCGGCGGCGCTTGGGGCTTTCTATCTGTTATTACTCTCTTTTAGCGAGCATATCGACTTCGCCTTGGCTTACCTAGGATCGAGCGCGGCGTGTGTTTTACTCATTAGTTTTTATGTGTATTACGTGTTGAAAGGGTTGGGGAGAACACTGCTGTTGACGGTTGTTTTGTCTTCGATGTATGCCTCGATGTATGTGATTTTGCAGTCAGAAGATTTGACCTTAATTCTTGGTTCAGTTTTAGTGTTCATCCTGATCGCCGTGATAATGTTCCTCACACGAAAAGTCGATTGGTATGACGTGTCTGCGTCAACACAAACTCCTTAAATGAGCTTGCTCATCACTTCAAGATTGATTTGGAGTGGTGAATTTTTTCCAACTAAATATAAAAGATAGTCTCCACAGGAGTCATCATGAATGCACCGATGAATACAGACTTGGCTGATTTAATTTTTCAAATAAGCGAAAACTCAATACCAAATAGCTCGGTTCAAGGCATCACAACTACGATTAAAAAAGTAGATGTGTTGCGCTATTACCGAGAAACCAAGCAGGCATTCATCAATCTAAGTGGTTTGCTGATTAGCCAAACGGGTGGTAAGTTTTATATCTTTAACCTTAGAGGCGAGTTGGTTAGGATTGATCGAATTCAAGTTTAAGATAATAAAAAATCTTATCCCTAATTCGTAGACAAATAAAACTCACGCAAATCCTTTTCTCGCTGTTCTGTTAACTGGGTTTTACAGCTAATAAACATTAAACCTCTGATCGTGCCATCAATATAGTAGGTGTAATGCGCACTACATTCTGCATCTCTAAACGAAATCCAAAGTTTTTGCGCTTTAACGAATTTATGTCGCATTGATTTATCCATAGGGCTTATGGCTGAATTGGCTTTAATCAGAGCAAGAGCTTGGTTATAGGTGACATTCAGTTTTCGATCAGCTTTTTGGAATTCACGGTTGGCGCAGTACTCAATTTCGCGCGTGCCACCGTTTCCAGCAGCGCAGTATTGTTCGATTTGAATGTTGGTCATTGAGTCGAACGATGGTTCATCTGCAAGCGCAAGGATTGGAGTAAAAAGTAGGGCGAAAACGCATAGAGTTATTCTTATTGATTTCATTACAACATTCCTTTTTGTTCCAAATACAAAAACTAAAAAACCTCCGTGAACTTAAGATTCACGGAGGTTTTATTTAAACACTAAATCAGAATGATTTAAACGTTAAAACGGAAGTGCATCACATCGCCATCTTGCACGATGTAGGTTTTACCTTCCAAGCGCCATTTGCCAGCTTCTTTTGCGCCAGCTTCGCCTTTGTATCCCACGAAGTCGTCATACGCGATGACTTCGGCGCGGATAAAGCCTTTTTCAAAGTCGGTATGAATCACACCAGCGGCTTGTGGTGCGCTTGCGCCTTTTTTCACAGTCCATGCGCGAACTTCTTTTACGCCAGCGGTGAAGTAAGTTTGCAGACCGAGTAGGGCATAACCTGCACGAATCACACGATTCAGGCCTGGCTCTTCCATGCCGATGGCTTCGAGGAATTCAGCTTTTTCTGATTCATCGAGTTGAGCAATTTCAGCTTCGATTTGATTGCAAAGTGCTACAACGATTGAATTTTCTTTAGCCGCTAATTCGCGAACTGCATCGAGGTGAGGGTTGTTTTCAAAACCATCTTCTGAAACGTTGGCGATATACATGGTTGGTTTAAGTGTCATTAAACCCATGCCGCGGACCAGTTTTAATTGATCTTCATCAAGGGGTACTGAACGCGCTTGATCGCCTGCTGCCAGTGCTTTTTCGATACGCTCTAAAATATCTTTAGTCGCTTGTGCGTCTTTGTCACCGCCTTTAGCTGACTTGGTTAAGCGCAGAATGGCTTTGGTTACCGTGTCTAAATCAGCAAGTGCGAGTTCAGTGTTAATGGTTGCGATGTCGTCTAACGGGTCAACGCGATTATTCACGTGAATGACATTGTCATCATCGAAGCAACGAACAACGTGAGCAATCGCATCGGTTTCACGAATGTTTGCGAGGAATTTATTACCTAAGCCTTCACCTTTACTTGCACCAGCAACCAGACCTGCGATATCGACAAACTCCATCGTGGTCGGCATAACACGTTCAGGTTTTACAATCGCTGCAAGCGCATCTTGGCGTGGATCTGGCACAGGCACGATGCCAGTATTTGGCTCAATTGTACAAAATGGGAAGTTTTCCGCAGCAATGGCGGCTTTGGTCAGCGCATTAAATAGCGTAGATTTACCGACGTTAGGCAGGCCGACGATGCCGCAATTAAAACCCATAATGATATTCCTATTGATTCTTCAAGAAAAAATTCTTACGAAGTGTGAGTTTGTAAGAGTAACCCGCTGATTGAGTTGGTCAGAAAAGTATGTAAAATTGGCGCATATCATACACCAAAGTCGTTATGCTGTTCTTGTCCTTCTTCTATTGCTTGTTTTAGTATTTTTAGAGAAACCTTTATGCGCATGTTATTTCAGTTTCCGTTATCCCATTATTGCGAAAAAGCGCGTTGGTTATTAGATTATAAAGAACTTGATTATGTGGCTAAAAATGTCATTCCTGGACCGCATCGTTTATTGACGCGTTGGCATGCAAGTAGTGACACATTACCACTTTTAAAAGATAAAAAGACTTGGATTGGCGACTCGACTGAGATTGCATTTTATTTAGATGGTGTTTATGCCGAAAAGCCTTTAATCAGCAATGATCCTAAGCAACGCGCTGCAATTGTTGCGCTCGACAAGCTGGCTAACGAATTGGGTTATCACATACGTCGTTGGATGTATTTATATCTGATTGATGAACCACACACGATGGATATTATGGTGGGAGAGCGTGGTTTATTGCACACTTTCAAAGCTGTGATGACACCTGTGATTAAAAAGGGCGTGAAAGAGTTGTATCAGATTAAGCCTGAAAAATGCGCGAAATCAAAAGAACGGATCGATGTACTCATTGATGAGCTAGAGGCAGCTTTGCTTGCAAATGGTTCAGATGGTCAGCAAGGTTATTTGGTTGGTAAGCAATTTAGTTTCGCAGACATTTCGGTGTGTGCGTTGGCTGCACCGCTCTTTGGCCCTGAAGGTACGCCTTGGGTTGCACCAAGTGATGTGGTTGCACCAGAGCCGCTTGCAGAATATAAAGCAGCACTATTAGCACGTCCGTTTGGGCAGTATGTCAGGCGTGTTTATGCCAATGATCGTAAAGCGCGAGTAGATTGGCGCGGACAATGAGTGATTAAGTGGTTTTTGTGCTCATCAATTAAAGAAGTTTTTCTGAGGGAATAACGCATGAATCTCGTTAATCGCTTATTGATCAAAGCTGAAGTGATTGATGGCAAAAATCGTTCTGTAAGAGCGCGTATTTTGCTGGATGATGCGGGCAAAGTGAAAGGTGTGCAAATTAGGCATAGCTCAGGTGATTCTGCTCTCGACCAGCGGGCAATAGCAGAATTAAAGAACGCTCAATATTCCCCGAGTCGTTTGGGGGCAAAGAAAGTACGTGTTTGGTATGACGTGATTTGGACAAGTCATGATGAGGTTTGAGTAGGGTTAGTATTCCGTTTTTAATAATTATAAGTGTGAGGAGATATGGTCTTAGCTAAAAAAAGAAATCCATTTATAGCAGGATTCTTGATTTTGTTTTTTGGTGGAACGGGTTTTTTATATTTAGGTAAGCTTCGATGGGCGATTGGATATTCGATCCTACCTTTATTAGTTTATATGTTGGTTGCGTGGAGTCGTTTATTTTTTTCTTCCGTTGGAATTTACACATACTTATTATTCTTGTTTCTAGCATCGCTTTTCGTATTGAGCGCGATTATTGTTGCAGTCTCAATAGCTCATCGCAAGCAGCCACAACCATTACATAAATTTCAGCGATGGTAATATTATATTTTATATGCAATTTTGACAGGATTTATTTCTAATACATTTGTTGAGCATCGTGAGAAGTTACTTGGGTTTGCAACTTTCAATACGCCTTCATTGGCTATGGATAAGAGGCTTGTCTTAGGTGATTATTTTATTTCAGACACTTGGAAATATAAGAATCATTTACCAAAGCGTGGTGAAGTCTTTGTTTTTAAATACCCTTTAAAACCAGAAATTAACTATATAAAAAGATTAATTGGTCTCCCAAATGATCGAATAAGAATTGAAAATAATAAAGTATATGTTAATGGTCCTTTACTGAATGAAAGCTATCTTAATCCTGAAAATAATCTAGGTCGTGGTCTTCCTGATGCAACGTATGTTGTACTTTAAAATCAGTTATTTGTATT
>JACMMY010000069.1 GCA_014378805.1 Moraxellaceae bacterium | reverse complement strand
GGCGGACATTTATCACCGCTTGATGGCATTGGACCCGAAGAAATTGGGATTCCTTTACTAATGTCACGATTAAGAGTTGAACCCATTGAGGAGTTGATTCTTGCAACCAATGCGACTGTTGAAGGACAAGCAACGGCGCATTATTTACAAGTTGCTTGGCAGGATGTCAGCCAGCAAAATGGTCGGACATCACCATTAAAAATTACTCGCATAGCCCAAGGTGTTCCGCAAGGCGGAGAGCTTGAATATGTGGACAGTCATACATTGAGTCAGGCGTTACAATACCGTCTGACAGTTCGCTAACGTTACTGAATACAGGTATCAATATCAACCAAGGGTGGTTTGATTTGAAAATCTAAGTACGTTGCACATTATTGAGATCATGGACGAATAGATTTATGTTTGAGTACCTGACAGAGCAGGATCAGCTCGGTGCACTGTTTGCAGAAATGGCGCATACCGATAGCTATGCGTTGGATACTGAGTTTATTAAAACCAATACGCTTTGGCCGTACTTAGGTTTGTTGCAGATAAATGTCAATGACAAGATTTATGTGCTTGATGGGCAAACGCTTGATTTAAATGATTTATGGTTATTGGTTTTTAACGCGCGTCAAAATATTTTTCATGCGTGCGGTGAAGATTTAGATCTCATTCATTATTATTCAAAACAAAAGCCACTGGATAATATTTTTGATACACAAGTCGGATTGTCGTTTTTAGGCTTTGGCTTGCAAATGGGTTATCAGCAAGCATTAGATCAAATACTCGGTATTCAGATCGACAAAGGTGAAACGAGATCAGATTGGTTGGCGCGTCCTCTGCGTCCTGAGCAGCTTCATTATGCTGCAAATGATGTGGTTCATTTACCTGAACTTGCGCGTCAAATTCAGCGTGATTTAAATGATCGCGGTTTGCTTGAGGCCGCACTTGAAGACTGTATGAATTATGCGCGTGATGTAGCGACTGATACAGTCATGTCTGATATTTATATGGATGTGGGTACGTTTCGGCACACGCGTAAACAATTGGCTCAATTGCAGCAATTATGTGTTTGGCGCGAACAGATTGCCTATGCGACGAATCAGCCGCGAAGTTTTATTCTCAAAAATAGTACGATGCTCGACTTGGTTGATCAACAACCGACAAGTCAATTTCAGTTTAATAAAATTAAAGACCTAAAGCCTTCGATCATGCGTGAGCATGGCAAAACGATTTTGGATTTGATTCATTATTTGCCTGAAGAGTCGCAGTGGCCGATGCGGATTCATCGCACGTATCGTCAGCGTAATACCGATTTAACCGATCAGATTTCAGCATTTACTGCACAAATCAGCGTAGAAACACAGGTTCCTGTCGATGTTTTACTGCGTAAAAAATGGTTATCTGCGTTATTTAGTCATATTGCCAAGGATGGAAGTGAAGCAGATTTACCCAGAAATTTATTGGGTTGGCGATATGAGGTCCTGACGCGTCCAATTCTGGGCTTACTGAGTCATCACAAAGATATTATTGCCGTTGAAATGGCACCGATTCCACATGAATGAGTTTTTATTTGGAATCAATACTTCATCTGAGTCAAATCTAAAAAACAGTCAAAACTAAACTGGACAGTCAACGCACTCGGTTGCTCTTCGTGTATCCTAGTACAATATTAATAGCCAAAGAATTGCGCCATGTTTTGTGATATTTATCGAGCGAGTACCCGTGAGGGCATGTATTTTTATTTTCCGGCAAATCTTGAGGTTGATGTCGCTATACTTCAACAAGATGCAACGATAGGCGATCCACTCGTCAAAATATCTGATGCCTTAAGACGAGCATTTGGTCGCCCAACATTTGTGATGCGCCTAGAGCTGAGTGCTGAACGTCAATTAGCGCGTGTACCAGTGCAGGATGTTATGGAAGCACTTGCAGGACAAGGTTATTATTTGCAGTTACCGCCTGAAGGTTTGATTTCTCCAAATGCTGTAGCACCCGAAGGTTTACGCGGCGCATAAAACTGCCTAAAGTTATTGATGAGCGAGTAAAAAATGGATACCGCAGCAGAGTATTGGTTAGCAGTAATTGTTTATTTAGTGGGTAGCGGTATCGCCTTGTGGTTGTGGCGTCAGGTGATGCGTCCATTACCGCATCCATTTGGTGGTATGGGGTGGTTGGCTTTGTTTGCCTTATTGTTGGCACCGACGGTGACCGAAGGTGAAAATGGCCAAATTGCGCCCGCAGTCATTGGTTTGTTATTTGGTGTGATTAGCAAAGATAAAGAGCTCATTCTATCCAGTTTATTACCGATATTGCTCGTATTAGGTCTTGGGTTTTTGGTTGGATTTTTGATTCAGCGTTTGCGCCAACAGCGTATTTAAGCTCAAAATTAATAGTTTCATAAGTTTATGTTTCACAAATTCATGTTCAATATATTGATGTCAATGGAAGTATTTTATGACGCAAGTTACTCTAAAACAGTCTGATGATCGTGTGTTCCAAAGTACATCGGAGTACATTGCGACCGAAGCACTCAAGCAAGCCGTTCATGCGGCTCGCGTATTGCAAAAACCTTTATTAATTAAGGGCGAACCTGGTACTGGTAAAACCTTACTGGCGGAACAAGTAGCAACGAGCTTGGGCATGGAGTTGATTACGTGGAATATCAAATCAACGACTAAGGCGCAGCAAGGATTGTATGAATACGATGCTGTATCTCGTTTGCGCGATAGTCAGTTGGGTGAAGACAAGGTCTATGATATTGCCAACTACATCAAGCCTGGCAAATTGTGGGAGGCATTTACCGCTCCTGCTCGCGTTGTATTATTGATTGATGAAATTGATAAAGCTGACATTGAATTCCCCAATGATTTGCTCCATGAGTTAGATCGTATGGCGTTCCATGTCTATGAAACGGGTCAGACCATTAGTGCAATCAATCGTCCTGTCGTGATTATCACCTCTAATAATGAAAAAGAACTCCCTGATGCATTCTTGCGTCGTTGTTTCTTTCATTACATTGATTTTCCTGATGAAGCGACTATGCGTCAAATCATTGCTGTGCATTTCTCCGATATTAAAGAAACGCTGGTCAGTGAAGCATTACAGATTTTTTTCAAGTTACGTCAAGTGTCGGGCTTGAAAAAACCACCTTCAACCAGCGAATTGATTGATTGGCTCACGTTACTGATGGCGGATGATATGCCAGAAGAAGTGCTACGTAATCGTGACCCAAAAACAGCGATTCCACCATTGCATGGTGCGTTGATTAAGAATGAGCAGGATGTTCATTTACTTGAACGTTTAGCTTTTATGACGCGACGATAAGAGCAAAATCCCTTCCAACCTCCCTTTGCAAAAGGGAGGAGCTGTAACTCCCTCCTTAGAAAAAGGAGGGTTGGGGAGGATTTTCTTTTGCCTTTAAATCTTGCGGTAGATGACTAAAGTTTTACCCTGTGGTCAAGGGCGTTAAAAGAGATCGCACAATGTTTGTCAATTTATTCTATACCTTAAAAAAATATGGTGTGCCAGTTAGCACTAGAGAGCTACTCGACCTAAATAGGGCTTTGCAGGCAGGAATTGTCTTTGCTGATCGTGAGGCGCTTTATCGTTTGATTCGTCTTTGTATGGTGAAGGACGAGCGTCATTTTGATAAGTTTGATCGAGCGATGAAAGCCTATTTTGATGGAATAGATTCATTTGATATTGCGGGTGCATTAGGCAGTTTAAAAGACATTCCAGCAGAGTGGCTTAATTTAGAATTGCTGGAAAAAAACCTAACGCCAGAACAACGTGCTGAATTAGAAAAAGCAGGATCACTCGAAGCACTGATGAAAATGCTGGAAGAGCGTCTTCGAGAACAGCATAAAAAACATCAAGGCGGTAATAAGATGATCGGCACTGGTGGCACTTCGCCGTTTGGTGCGTTTGGTGATCATCCCGAAGGCGTGCGTATTGGCGGGCCAGGTCGAAAAAAATCAGCGGTGAAAGTGTGGGAACAACGTCAAT
The DNA here is from genome assembly GCA_014378805.1 of Moraxellaceae bacterium. Taxonomy (GTDB): domain Bacteria; phylum Pseudomonadota; class Gammaproteobacteria; order Pseudomonadales; family Moraxellaceae; genus Aquirhabdus. The sequence continues at coordinate 7,565 of JACMMY010000069.1, read as the reverse complement.
ATCAGAATCTCGATGATCAGCAAATTTTAGGCACACGTCAGATGCAAATTGCGCTGCGTCGTCTACGTCGTTTTGCGCGGCAAGGTGCAGCGGAAGAGTTAGATATTGGCGGCACGATTGATATGACTGCACGTCACGGCATGCTCGATATTCAAATGATTCCAGAGCGTCGAAATCGGGTTAAGGTATTGATGTTTTTTGATATTGGCGGTTCAATGGATGCGCATATCGAACAGTGTGAAAAATTGTTTAGTGCAGCAAAATCTGAGTTTAAAACTTTAGAATTCTTCTATTTTCATAACTGCCTATATGACTATGTGTGGAAAGACAATCTTCGTCGCACGACAAGTCGGATGGATACTTATGATTTATTGCATACCTATGGCAAAGATTATCGGGTGATTTTTGTCGGCGATGCCAGCATGGCGCCGTATGAGCTGATGAGTGTTGGGGGGTCGGTTGAGTATTCTAATAACGAAGCAGGTGTAGTGTGGTTAAACCGAGTACGCCAACATTTTAGTAAAACTGCGTGGCTTAATCCTGAAACAGAAGGTTATTGGCATTACACCCAAACGATTGCCGCGATTAAGCAAAATTTTGAAGATAAAATGTTTCCAATGACATTGAAAGGCATTGAGGATATGACGCGATATTTATCGCGCTAGATTATTTATTCGCATTCTATCTACATTAATAGGGGATATATTTTGGATTCTAAATATGTAGGTTATTGGACAGGTGAGTTTGAGGGCACTAATCAGGGTGGCTTAGCAATAGATATTCGTGTTGATAATAATAAGCTAACGGGTATAGCGAAGCTGAATGAGGCTGACTTTGGACAGTATGAATATGTGTTAAGTGGTTCTATAGATGTTGACCCATTATCGTAAAGTCTTATTCCTACTCGATCCCTTGGTCCGTCGATACAGCTTGGGCAATTACAAATAGTTGGATCAATTCAGAGTGATGGGACGCTTGTTGGTCGTTGGAAGTCTACTATAGGCACGGAAGGCATTTTTAATGTAAAGCGATTTGATGCATTGCATGATACTCCTGAGTTACCAAAGAAAAATTCTGTATTTATTGTTCATGGACATGATGAAGGAGCTAAACACAGTGTTGCGAGATACTTAGAGCAACTGGGTATTAATCCTGTAATTCTACAAGAACAAATAAATCGTGGAATGACAGTCATTGAAAAATTCGAGGAATTTGCCAGTAGAGCCGGATTTGCCGTGATTTTAATGACGCCTGATGATTATGGTTATGCAACAGCTTTAGAACAAGACAAGAAACATCGTCCAAGGCAGAATGTTGTTTTGAAGTAGGTTACTTTGCTCCAAAACTTGGGCGAGATAAGACTTTTGTTCTTACAAAAGGCGACCTTGAGATTCAATCAGATATTATGGGGTTGGTATATGAGCCAATGGATAAATCTGAAGGATGGAAGATGCGTTTAGCAAGAGAGTTGAAAGCGGCAGGTTTTGAAGTAGATCTAAACCGAGCTATTGAATAGTTAGAAGTCATTAATATATTGTTTAATATAGTGTTATCTGAATAAAGGTACAAATCAACGCTATGAAGTACCACCTCGCAACGCTTGGCTTATTCCCATTCCTCATTGCGCAAGCACGCTACGTTAAGCGTATTACTCCTGTATTGCCCGAAGCTGAAGGCGCTCGTTCAGGGGCAGTAGGATCTGGTTCAAAACTCGGTGTATTCATCATTGGTGATTCTGCTGCGGCTGGGGTAGGCGTAGCAACACAACAAGAAGCCTTATCTGGTCAATTGATCGCGAAGTTGGGCGTTGAGTTCCATGTGTCATGGAAACTGAATGCAACTACAGGTCATACAGTAAAAGATGTTCTGGCATCGTTAAAAGCAGCGCCGTCAGAATCGTTTGAAGTTGCCGTCGTTTCTGTCGGTGTCAACGATGTGAGTGGCCGAACTGGATCAAAACAATGGATTGCTCAATTATTGGAAATGATTCATTTATTGAAATCCAAGTTTGGGGTTCAGCATATTATTTTGACGGGTCTCCCGCCGATGCATCTTTTTCAAGTCCTTCCGCAACCCTTACGCTGGTATGTCGGCTTTCGAGCGAAGCAACTGAATGAGATGTTAAGAGCGCTTGTCGATATAGATGCGCAGTGTGAGCTGATTGAACCAGATTTTCCTTTTGAATCTCATTTTTTAGCAACTGATGGGTTTCATCCTGCTGCACCAGCATATTCTTTATGGGGACAATTGGCCGCAGCAACAATAAAACGTCGTTTTCAGCCAGAAAGAAGTTGAGCTGAGTCGCAATAAAACTTTGTACTTTTGTATTTTAATATGCGAATATGGTTAAAAGGTGATCAATTGGTTTGAACACTATTCAAGTAAGCGCGGCTAAGCACAAGGGGTATTTTTTGAGACTTAAGAACACACAATTTCTGTTTATATGCGTTGTTTCAACAATTTTTAATTATTCTTTCGGCGCGATAGCAGGCTATTTTAGCCGTATTATAAGCCCACCGAAATCATCGCAGGAATCATTAAAGAAGCCTGTTTTTAATAAAATATCTTCTAAAAGCTAAATTTAAAAATAAGTTGTGTTAGCATTCTAAAAATTGGGTTTAACAACAACCAGAATCACAATTGCAATCAATGCAAAAATCGGAATTTCATTAAACCAGCGAAAAAATACGTGTGATTTTAACTTGGGTTGTCTGATTAATGCTCTGCGATAATAGCCACATACAAGGTGATAGCCTGTTAATAGTACGACCAAGGCGAGTTTTGCATGTAGCCAATGTTGGACAAGGTAGTAATCCCATCCCAACCATAGCATCCATAAGCCCAATATCCATGTCGCGATCATTGCTGGTGTCATGATGCCGCGATAGAGCTTACGTTCCATCACCTCAAAACGCTGGAGACTGACCTCATCCATACTTTGTGCGTGATAAACAAAGAGGCGTGGCAAATAAAACATCGCCGCAAACCAGCAGACGACTGCGATAATGTGAAAGGCTTTAATCCAAAGAATGAGCACTTAAGCCTCGTAACGTTTAAAGATAAGGCTTGCGTTTGTCCCGCCAAAACCGAAGCTATTCGATAAAATCGCATCAAGTTTTGCAGGGCGTGCTGTTTGTACAATATCCAATCCAGCAGCTTCTGGAATTAGCTCGGTAATGTTAATTGATGGCGCTATGAAGTCATTCTCCATCATTAGCAAGCAGTAAATCGCTTCTTGTACACCGGCTGCACCGAGACTGTGTCCACTCATTGATTTGGTTGAGCTGATTGGCGGAGCTTGTTTTCCAAAGACCTCATGAATAGCGCGGAGCTCTGCACCATCACCCGCTGGAGTTGAAGTGCCATGGGTGTTGATGTAATCAATGTGAGTGACGTCATGTTGAGCCGCCATATCGAGTGCCATTTGCATGCAGCGCACAGCACCTTCACCGCTCGGTGCGACCATGTCGCTACCATCAGAAGTTGCACCATAACCAACGAGCTCAGCAAGAATATTCGCACCGCGTGCAATGGCGTGATCTAACGCTTCAACCACAAGTACGCCACCACCACCCGCAATCACAAATCCATCATGATCAATAGAGTACGGACGTGAAGCGAGTTCAGGAGTGTCATTAAATTTAGTGCTCATTGCACCCATTGCATCAAACAAAATCGACTGTGACCAGTGTTCTTCTTCACCGCCACCTGCAAATACAATATCTTGTTTGCCGAGTTGGATCAGCTCCATCGCATGACCAATACAGTGAGATGACGTGGCACAAGCGGAACAGATTGCGTAGTTCACACCCTTCAATTTAAGTCCTGTCGCGATCGCTGCTGAAACAGTGCTGGTCATGGTACGTGGGACGGTAAAAGGTCCGACTTTACGAAGTCCGCCTTCACGCATATTGTCCGCACCAGCAACTATTGATGCAGTTGAAGAGCCACCTGATCCCGCCAGTACGCCTGCACGAGTATTTCCTGCAATTTCTTCAATCGTTAGACCTGCATCTTCTACTGCAGATAGTGCTGACAAAAAGCCAAATGTCGAGGCTTCGGCTAAGAAACGCTTTAATTTACGTTCGATGGCTGAATCATCATATTCAGGTTTGCCGCTCACATGGCATTTCATCCCAATATCGACATAACTTTGGTTGAAACGAATGCCAGATTTACCATTACGTAAGGATTCTGTGACCGTCGTACGATCATTACCTAAACACGATACGATTCCCATTCCAGTAATTACGACACGACGCATGTGTATTCCTCAATCTAAAATTAAAACTGCTACGGACACGATATGAATTTCAACTCGATATAACCGCAATGCACAATATGCACTCATTGTTTCCTATTGATCAATTGCAGTAATGATCAATCTCCAATAATACCAGTCATGCAAAAAACTAGAAACTAGGCTCAACAAAAACACCACATCGTAAATCTTTTGCGGTATAAATTAATTGATCATCCACATACATTTCACCGTCAGCAATTGCGATACACAAACTGCGTTCAATGACACGTTTCATGTGTAGATGATAACGTACAGTTTTATGGTTTGGCAGAACTTGTCCTGTAAATTTTACTTGACCCACGCCAAGTGCGCGGCCACGACCAAGATTTCCGTGCCAACCTAAAAAAAACCCAACGAGTTGCCACATTGCATCAAGTCCTAAACATCCTGGCATAACCGGGTCTGTCGGAAAGTGGCATTGAAAGAACCATAACTCAGGATTGATGTCGAGTTCTGCAATCACTTCGCCTTTTCCAAATAAACCTCCAGTATCAGCAATATAGGTAATGCGACTTAACATGAGCATTGGAGGCATTGGTAATCTTGCATTTGATGCACCAAAGAGTTTCCCTTCAGCGCAAGCAATTAACTCTGCGTTTGTATATGAGACAGGACGCATTAGTGCTCCGTGAGATGATTGAAAAAAATCAACAGTGCAGTATTACACTGGATCGTGACTATCATGTGAAAACGAGTGTGTATCATTCAAAGTAGAAACAGAGCGTTAACCTGATCTTTTTGCCGCAAGTCTTTATACCATATTTAGCGGAATGATAAGGTTACTTGGGTGTTATGAATACTGGCTTATATGAATAATTTACTTCGCAGTCGAATGAGATTTTAAATTTATTGTTTGTGAATGACTAATATTTCAAATGAGTGTTTATGGGCTTTGTCTCATGGGCTTTATGATGTAGTCTTAATGATTCACGATGACGTTTATCGACTACAGCGAATAACAGGAAATAAAGGGATATTATTATGGAAAAGGCGTGGTATTCCAATACATTGAAAGATCGCATTGCTAATCAAATTAAGAAAGCCGCTGAAACTGGCGATCGAATGCTTAATCAGCTGTCTGAAAAGCAACGACTAGAACGTTTGAAAGGTGAGCCAGCTGTTGAGATGGATGCAAAAAATGTATTTAGAAAACATTTGCCAACTTTAACTGAGCAACTTTTTGGTTCTCGCCTAAATGCATTGGGTAAATACGTTACGCCTGTCATTCCAGTTCAAATGATAGAAACGTTTTCCGAGTATGTATTTGAACGTGCAGCGGAGCTAGCAAATTCAATAAGCAGCCCGGCGCGCATTGCTAAGCGTGCAGGGGTTGATAGTATTTTTGAGTTGCGGACTGGTGATGTGGCGCGATGCGAGGAACTTGTCATCAGCGTCATGGAAGAAAATCGAATTTTGGCCCTAACGGAAGGTGGATTTACAGGCGCGACTGGTGTATTTGGTGCAGTTGTCGATTTACCTTTGGCTTTAATTTTGTCATTACGAACTGTGTATCAAGTTGCCCATTGTTATGGATTTGATTTGGAAGGTGAAGAGGGTCGTGCACTTGCATTTGAAGCATTAAGTAATTCGGATTTGGAAATTTTGGCTGATAAACAGGGTGTGCTTATTGCGCTTGCCGGCATGCGTACCATATTAGAGTCAGGTGATTTGAGTGGCGTAGAAAGAATTATTGGAGCCAGTAAGGATGTGACGATTGCGAGCGGGTTTATTAACGATTTTTCTCAAAATCTAAACTTGCGTAAACCTGCGCAATGGCTTTCACGCACCGTACCCTTTATGACAGGTGCTGCAGGTGCAACCTATAACGCACGTTTGGTTGCAAGCGTGGTTGCAAGCGCTCAAGAAACGTTTCGCCTTGCACGATTAAATGGTGAGCAAGCAGCATTGGTGCAAATTATGGCGACTAGTTTGGCAGAAGATCGCGCTGAAAATCGTTATGAAGATTGATGATTTTTGGACTGTAAAGCTCAGATAGTGTGTTGTTCAGTCCTATATTCATTGAGTGAGCGGAGAATGTCGGGGCGGTGATGGGCGTAATCATCTTCCACCGACAATAACAAAAGAAATTCTCTAACCGCTATACGTTGTTGTACTGAAAATAAGCTGTATTTCTGAGTGCAGTGTTCTTCCAATCTTGTCAGTGTGAATGCAATGTCGAAATTACAATCTCCATTTAATTCTGAGATCATAAAGGCAGATAAGTGAAATCTCATGCCTTCCGCTTCAAAAAAACTGAGACCACTCCGATAACGATTTAAATTGTCTACTGGAATGAGTTGCCAATCTTCTTTCTCGTCCTCGGCACGATATTCGGCGAGTGTGACGGCATCTTTGTATTCGTCAATGCCATCAGCTTCTTTTAGCCCAGTACCATTACCGAGCTTTACTTCTTTGAATGCTTCACGAATCATTTCACGGACGCGCTCGGCAGCATACCAACGTAGTCCTTTTTCTTCTTCCGCTTTGATGGTTTGTGGTTCAAAACCGCGTGCTTTGATTGTCGGCAATGTCAGTTTGGGAAGGGTACTTTTTCATTGTTAGATTTCTTGGGTATTAGTGATCTTGAATTTATAGGAATTTAAGATGTTAAAATAGAAAAGCAACCATATGAACACCAATAATATAAAACATTGAACAATCATAAATAAAAACCTTCTTTCTTGACCCGTAGCCCCGTGTGATTTAGAATATGTAGCCCTCAAAAAGGGGTATATCCTTTTTGGGGATTTTTATTCACGGGAGAGTTATCAGTGGCTACCACTAACCAATTGATTCGTAAGGGTCGTACTAGCTTGACTGAAAAGTCAAAAGTACCGGCACTTCAAGCGTGTCCACAACGCCGCGGCGTTTGTACTCGCGTTTACACCACTACACCAAAAAAACCTAACTCAGCAATGCGTAAAGTTTGTCGTGTACGTTTGACTTCAGGTTTTGAAGTATCAAGCTATATCGGCGGTGAAGGTCATAACTTGCAAGAGCATAGCGTTGTATTGATCCGCGGTGGTCGTGTTAAAGACTTACCAGGTGTGCGTTATCACACTGTGCGCGGTTCATTAGACTGTGCTGGCGTTAAAGGTCGTATGCAGTCACGCTCGAAATACGGCGCGAAACGTCCTAAGAAATAAGCTTTAGATCTTCGGATTTAAGCCGTAAGTAATAAAGTTTCTGTTTTTACGAATTTGATTTTGAAGTAAATGTTTTTGGTCACGTTGATCGTGATGTTAAAAGATTTTTTGAAAGT